>JBJFHP010000031.1:0-4925 GCA_051893715.1 Oscillospiraceae bacterium | reverse complement strand
GAGTGCGAGAGGTATAACATTACCGGCGGCAGGCGTTATCTGTTTGAACGGCTTGAAGAAAATGGAACCGGAATGCCTTGTCATCCATCATCCGTTAATCACTATTTGATTGAGTTTACCAAGAAGAATGGTATAAAACATATAAATCCTCATGCATTTCGGCATACATGCGCAAGCATTTTGCTTCGCGAGAAAACGGATGTTGTCACTGTAGGATATATCTTAGGTCATGCGAAACCAGGTACAACGCTAAATATGTATGGTCACTTTATTAAGGGTGCAGGTATCGAAGCATCAAAAACTCTGGACAAAGCTATTTTTGGCAGCAAAGATTAAATCCAACTTCTGTCCAACAACTATCCAACACTGCGAACCATTATTGTAATAACTCTGGTTGATAGTGAGCACTAGAAAGTCAAAATGTGCGACAACAAAGCCAAATGTAGTATAGCTCCGTGAAGGGTACTTTAATTACATAACTCAACTGTTAATCAGGGTGTCACTGGTTCAAGTCCAGTCGGGGGAGCCAGTCGAGTGCCTCGACACGCATTTTCGCGCGTTGAGGCGCTTTTGTTTTTTGGTTTTCTCCCGCGTTAAAAATATATTTCGTATAGCATAGACAGAGTTTTCCACAACGAAAGTCGCGGGAAACGGGAAAAGTATAAACATTAGAAAAAGCAATGTTTGTCATATTTTTTCCCGTTTCGGAAACGATCCGAATTTTATTTCGCCGACAGTCGTCGGCGATTTTGCTATGCGGAACGTATTTGCAGCGCCCTATAAAGACGACCGCAAAACCATAAAATTCTCGGGGCGCCTGCTCCAAGTACACCCGACAATTCAAGCGCCTCGACACGCAATTCCGCGCGCCGAGGCGCTTTCATTTTTCTGATTTTCTCACGCAAATATTTCACATAGCTTAACCATATCGCACAAATCATTTATCAACAACACTATACGAATAAACGCCCAAAGATTTTTCTTCGGGCGTATTTGTTTGACGCTTGTTTCAGGCGGTCATTTTCTGAGATATTTTGCTGTTATGGTATTGCCGTTTTCGAGCATCTCTTTCGGCGTTCCCGTAAATACGACCTCGCCGCCCTTTGTCCCTCCGTCGGGGCCAATGTCTATAATGTAGTCGGCAAGCTTCATAACATCGGTGTTGTGTTCAATCACTATGACCGTGTTTCCGCGGTCAACAAAGGCTTCGAGAATGCCGACGACTTTCTCGATATCCGCGGCGTGAAGCCCCGTCGTGGGCTCGTCCAAAATATAGATGTTGCCCTTTTTCCGTATATTCTGCGCAAGCTTGACCCTCTGCCGTTCGCCGCCCGAAAAAGTCGACAAGGGCTGTCCCAATGAAATATAGGAAAGCCCCACCTCTACAAGCGCGCTCAGCATTGCCGATATCTTCTTATTGTCCTCAAAAAACGGCACAGCGTCCTCAACGCTCATATTCAGCACATCGACAATGGTTTTCCCCTTGACCGTATACTTCAATGCTTCCTCGCTGTATCGCGTCCCGCCGCAGTGCTCGCAGACGGTCGTTACGGGCTCCATAAAGACAAGCTCGGTAGTTATTGCGCCCCGTCCCTTGCAGTAAGGGCAGGCGCCCTTTCCGTTAAAGGTGAAAAGCCCGCTGTCCGCATTGTTTTCGGCGGCGAAAACCTTTCTTATCTCATCAAAGAAGCCGAGGAAAGTGCAGACGGTAGAGCGCCCCGTCGCGGTAACTGCGCTCTGATCGATAAGCACCACCCGATCCTCATACTGCTTTGCGAAAACGTCCCGTATAAGGGTGGACTTCCCGCTTCCCGCAACGCCCGTGACTACCGTCATTATCCCGAGCGGAATATCAACATCAATGTTTTTGAGGTTGTGTAGACTTGCCCCTCTTATGGGAAGAAATCCCTTCGGCTTGCGCACATTTTCCTTTACACTGATTTTTGAGGACAGGGCGTTACCCGTTTTTGTCCCGCTTTTGAGCAAGTCCTCGCAGCTGCCCTGAAACAGCACCTGACCGCCGTTTTTGCCCGCAAGCGGACCGATATCTATAACCTCGTCCGCAATTCCGATTATATCCTTGTCGTGCTCGACGACAAGAACGGTATTCCCCTTGTCGCGCAGACTTTTCAGCAGCCTTGACATTCGGTGGACATCTCTCGGGTGCATTCCCGTGCTCGGCTCGTCGAAAATATAGATCATGCCGCAAAGGGAGCTGCCCATATACCGCACAAGCTTTAAGCGCTGCGCTTCTCCGCCCGAAAGGGTAGAGCTTTCTCTGTTCATGAAAAGATAGGGCAGACCTATATCTATCATTCGGTCAAGGGCGGCTTTCAGCTGTTCGAGGATCGCTGCGGCTCGCTCGTCGCGGATATTATCCAGCTCAACGCGCAGCTGCGAAAACTCCATTTCGCACATATCGTTTATGTTCAGACCGTTTATCTTGCAGGAAAGTGCAGCCTCGTTAAGGCGCTTGCCCTTGCATTCGGGGCATTCGCACTCATACAGAAATTTCGCTATCCTTTTGAGCGTATTATCTGTCTGTTCCTCCGCGCCTTTCATGAGCACAAGCCGCCTGAATTGGTTGTAAACGCCCTCAAGCTTTTTGTCAAGCCTTTCGCCGCCCTTTGTCCTGCTGCCGTATAAAAGAATGTTCTGCTCCTCATCCGACAGGTCTTTCCACGGAACGTCTGTTCTGAAATATTCGGGGCGGCGATAAACCTTCCAGTAATAATTACCCGTACCGAATGCGGGCAGCTTAAAACAGCCCTCGTCGTAGGTTTTGTCGGGGTCAATGAGGTTGTTCATATCAAAGTCCATTATCTTCCCGATACCCGCGCAGGCGGGGCACATACCGTTGGGATTGTTGAAGGAAAAATATGAAGCGGGACCGATCGAAGGCGTACCTATTCTCGAAAACAGCAGCCGCAAAAGGGAATACATATCGCTGATTGTGCCGACGGTAGACCTTGCGTTCCCGCCAAGGCGGGTCTGATCTATGATGACCGAGGGGTTAAGATTGTCGATAAATTCCGCGTTGGGTTTTTCGTATTTCGGAAGCCGCCCTCTGACCCAAGTGCTGTAGGTTTCGTTCATCTGCCGCTGACTTTCCGCCGCAACAGTATCAAATACAATGCTTGATTTTCCCGAGCCCGATACCCCCGTAAAAACAACGATCCTGTTTTTGGGGATATCAAGTGAAATGTTTTTAAGGTTGTTCTGTTTCAGCCCTCTGATTATTATGGGTTCCATGTTATACCTCCCTTTCCTTTTCGTGAATATAGTTTAACACACTAATTTTTAATTGTCAAGAACAATTATAAAGATTTTATTCCCACTTAAAAAATCTTACCGCAATAGCCGTGCAGACGACCGTAACGGCAGCCATTACCGCAACGGGCAGCCATGCATTTTCTGCCGGTAAGCCAAGGAAAGCCGACTTCATCAGCTCTATTCCCTGCGTCAGCGGGAATACGCTCACGATTTTCTGCATTACGGGCGGCATGACCTCGAACGGAAGCGTTGCACCCGAAAAAACCAGCATCGGGAAGTATAATATACAAGCGATAACGCTTGCGCTCTTTGAATTTTTGGCAACACCGCCCACCATCATACCTATGCTTAATGTAGATACCATTGTCAGCAACCAGCTTCCGATAAACGCCGCAAGCGAGCCTTTCAGCCGCACATTCCATATCAGCATTGCCGCAGGAAAAAGCGTTACCAATGACGCAATGCAGTACACGACATAAATCGAAAATTCAACCATAAGAAGCATGAGCGGGCTTACGGGCGTGACCCGAAATCGCTTGAGTATCCTGCGCTCCCTGTACTCCGAAACAACAAGCGGCAGTCCCATAAGACCGCCCGCGCAAATGCTTATCGAACAAAGCGCGCCGAACGACTGCTCTATAAATGTATACTCCGCGCCCTCTGCGGCAGGCTTTGTCCCGTATATCATTCCGAGTATCACGAGGACAACAAGCGGCATTATCACCGCAAAAATAACCATATTCATATTTCGGATATTCAGCTTCAGCTCGTTTTTGAATAATGTAACAAATGCTCTCATTCCTCGACCTCCCCGCCCGAAAGTGCAAGATAAGCGTCCTCGAATTTATCGCAGCCGCACGCCTGCTTTGCCTGTTCAACAGTACCGTGAAATACGGCTTTTCCCTGCCTTAAAATACAGATCCTGTCGCAGAGTATCTCCACCTCGTCCATAAAATGCGAGGTCAGCAGGATAGTCAGCCCCTTGCTTTTCAGCTCGGAAAGTATCTTCCATACGCCCCTGCGAGCCTTTGCGTCGAGCCCCGTTGTAAGCTCGTCAAGGAACACGAGCTGCGGGTTTGGAATAAGCGCGAGGACAATAAACAGGCGCTGCCTTTCTCCGCCCGAAAGGGCTTTTACGGCGGTGTTAAGCTTATCGCCTATCCCGAAGCGGCGGCAAAGCTCTCTCCAGTCGGAGGGCTTTCTGTAAAGGCAGGCTGTTTCCCCGCACAGCTCGGACACCCTTATCTCGGGCTGATAGTCGCACTGCTGAAACTGCACTCCTATCCTCTGAAAAAGAGCTTTTCTGTCCTTTTTGGGGTCACTCCCGAAAATGGATACTGCCCCGCTGTCGGCTGATTTTGTGCCCAATATACATTCGATAGCAGTGCTTTTTCCCGCGCCGTTTGCGCCAAGCAAGCCGAAAACCTCTCCTTCCCCCACGCGAAAGCTAAGCCCGTCCACGGCGGTGTACGCGCCGTATTTTTTCGTAAGACTGTCAACGGTTATTGCGTCCATGATTTTTCCTCCTTTTTGTCTTGATAAAAAAATTATACCACCGAACAAAAGTCCGGTGGACAAGTGGAGGGTTTATATTCAACTTGTCGAAAAAGTCTTTTCGACAAAAAAATGAATATTGAATAATGAATAACGAA
>JBJFHP010000030.1:0-22386 GCA_051893715.1 Oscillospiraceae bacterium | reverse complement strand
ATATCGGTGATGCTGTTGATATCGTAAACCGAAATGCGGATATCAACGTCGCTTTCCGCGCCATCGCTGCCGTACACTCTCCCCTTTTCGGTAAATTCGGTGATATATCCCTCGCCGTCAATGCTGTATGTAACGGTCAGCGAGGAAAAGCTGCTCACGTTTTCGAGAACGGACGCGGCATTTTTGTTGAGCCTTTCGGGGTCATACACATACGTCACTGTCAGCGGTCCGTCCTGCCCGCCGATTACCGCCGCGCTTTCGACCGACGTCCCGTCAAGGAAGAAAATGCTCCCGCGGGCGTAGGGATAGCGGTATTCGCGGTTGTAGATGTTGTAGATATACCCCTCGTCGCCGGGGCCGATTATCTCCCATTCCTCCGCGTCCGCCGTTTTGTAGAAGAACTCCGCGCCGTCGCTGTAGGCGTACTCTCCGCCGCCCGAGTAGCTCAGCACCATCTCGTCCTTACCGTTGATATAAAACGAGAACTCCATAAGCTGTTCGCCCGTCGAGATGTCCTCCATAACGACGCGCGCGCTGTCGAGGGCTTCGTATTTTTCCTTGGCGGACTTCACCGCGCTATATCCCTCGGGCGCTGCTGCGGTACAGCCCGAAAATAACAGCGCAGCAGCCGCGGCAAGGGAAATGACCAATGCTTTCAATTTATACATCTCCGTAAAAACAAGAAAGGCAGAAAACGGCATAACGCCGGTTTCTGCCCGAAAAACCATATAATTCTGCGGCAGTATGATCTAACCGATATCCGCCGTCTTTAACGACCCGAAATTACTCAGCGAAACCGCTCTCAACCAGCTTTACAAGACCGTCAACAGCCAGCTGCTCATCGGAGCCGTCAGCGATGATACGGATCTTTGCGCCGCCAACGATACCGAGGGAGAGGATACCGAGCAGGGACTTAGCGTTAACTCTGCGCTCTTCCTTCTCTACCCAGATGGAAGACTTGTACTCGTTAGCCTTCTGGATGAAGAATGTAGCGGGTCTTGCGTGTAAACCTACCTGATTTTTCACTTCAATGTCTTTCATGCACATAGTTCATAACCTCCATAAATATACTTATAATGTTTTGCTCGTTTGATAGCGTCGGCGTCCGCCGAACTGATCTGTGCCGGGCTTTATATCCCGCAGCTGTGTCTTTTCTTCTGCTTAACACATCGGCTATTTGTTGTCTGTTTTATTTATAGGGAGTAAACATTTTCTGTTTATCTCTTGATAATAGTATATCCAAAAAAAACATTTACGTCAACCGCAAAATTAAAATTTATTGCTTTTAGGACTGAAATTCTGCTTATTCACAAAATAAAATCCAAAAGTGATATGTTGAAACTGTGCACAATTAACAAAGATTTTTCAACAGCAATTTTCCCCGCGCAGTCTTATAAGCGTATTATTGCCCCCAAATAATACAGGTTTTACCATTTATAGCGGGAAAACACACGCAATTGCACAAAACCGCCGATAATGCGAAACAAAACTGCCGCGCACCGTTACGGCACGCGGCAATACCATATTAAAGCTCACGCATTATTAAAGCTCACGCGTTGAAGCGCGCAGCGGCGTTAACGCAGTCACACCGCCGCCCTTATAATTCCGACCCGACAAATCGGAGATCACGCAAGATAACCGTTCACAATTCTGATCATCATTTCGTTGAGCTTCTCAACGTTGTATGCGCCGACGGTAGGCTCGATATGTCCGCCGCCGATACCGCTGTCGTCGGTGAGGAAGGTGTAGGTGCCGCCCGTAACGAAGGACATGGTGCGCAGGAGGTATTCCGTCGTCTTGTCAACGCCGCTGGAGGCTATCGGGATAATGCGGACGCCCATCTCGGCAGCCTGCTCGATATAACCGCGAACGCTGTCGACTATCTGAACATCGCTGCTGTGAGGAGGCGCGTCCAGTACAAGGAACATTATCTTAACGGCGTCCTCGTCCCAGTCATGGTTGTTGAGCGCGCTGTCAAGCGCCGTGTGCACCGCCTCGGGGGTATCGCCGCCGCCCGACGCGTACTGCTCGGAAATTGCCCTTACCGCCGCGTCAACGTCCGCCGTGAACGGATATTCACGCACAACATATTCATCGCCCTCGTCACGGTAGAAGTTCACGCTCATTCTGAGGTCGGTGTTGGAATTTGTCTGCTGAATGCTCTTGACGATATCCATAAGCTCCGCCTGAAGATAGCTCAGCTCGTCGCTCATAGAGCCTGTTGTGTCGCACATTATCATGAAGTCAAGCTTGTCGGGCTTTACCGCCGCTCCGTCCAGCTCAACGCTTACCGAGCCGTCCCCGATAACCCCGCCGACGGTCTTGCTCTCGCCGCCGTAGGTTACGGTGATGTCGGCGGTCGGACCGTTTATCTCACTGTAGAACAGGTATGCCTTTCCGCGGTTGTCGGTCACTGCACAGGTTGCGCCGTCACAGGTCACCTTCGCGCCCTCGACGGGTTCGCCGCCCGACGTAACTGTCACCGCAATGCGGCAGTCATAATTGACGCGCCATTCCGCCTTGTAGTCCGCCCAGTCGCTGTGCGAGGAATACAACGCCTTCCAGTCCGCCCAGTGGTCGTTGTCGCGCCATTCGCCGCCCGTCAGCAGTCCCGCCCCGGGCTGTACATATTCAATTTCGGGGTCAACGGGGCATTCAATAATGTCCATATCGGAATCACCGACAGCCGCGTCGAACTCCTCAAAACCGGAATATTCAAAATCGGCGACTGCTCCCTCTGCGGCAATACCGTCCGCTATCGCGAACATATCATCTGCCGCGCCCGAGCCCGAGCCGCCTATATCGGTCGGCATATAATCCGACGAGGAGGAAGAAAACTCCTTTACCGTATCTCCGGGGTCGGTGGGTGCAACGGAAGCGGCGGCGTCGGCTGCATGAGTGCCTGCCGTTGACGGAGCGGTCGTACTGTCGCCCGCCGTGGGCGCTGCGGTAACGTCCGTCCTGACATCGGAGGTAATTTCAACGGAGCCGCCCGCCGTGTCTGCCGAGCCGCCCGCGTCTGCCGTTGAAGAAGTTCCGCCCGCCGAAGCGCCCGCAGCCGTGCTGCTGTTATCCACGGTATCTACCGTCGCGCTTGAACAACCTGCCAGTGATATAATGAAAACTGCCGCTGCAAATACGGATAAATATTTTTTCATGGTAATTCTCCTTTATAATATTGTGTGAAGTTGTGCGAATGCGGTTTGTGAGCTCTGCCTTTGACAATAATACCGCGCAGCACGGCATAAGGTTGCATTATTCACAAAAAAATCCGGAATATCCCGCAATAATACGGCGCGGAGTTATTTACGGCATTGCCCCCGCATAATTGACTTTATAAACAGAGTAAATTCGCGCTCTTCATTCTATTTTTAAGTAAATAATGCGCCGAGCCCTTGTATTTTTTAAGTAATTCTATACTAAAAAAACCTCAAAGATTTAGCAAAATAGACTATTGAAATATATGATAATATTTGTTATACTTGTATTATAAGGTCGGTCGGGGCGAGGACTGCTCCCGATCGGAATAGGAAATAATTTTTTTGAGAGGTAAAGTCATGAGCTTAGAAATCATCGGACAGAGCATTCCCAATATCCCGTGGCAGGATCGTCCCGAGGGCTGCAAGGACGTTATTTGGCGCTACAACGCGAACCCCATTATCCCCCGCGACCTGCTCCCCACAAGCAACTCCATCTTCAATTCCGCAGTCGTTCCCTTTGAGGACGGAAACGGTCACCACTTCGCAGGCGTTTTCCGCGTTGACGACAAGGAAAGAAACATGGCTATCCATGCGGGCTTCTCCGTTGACGGTATCCACTGGGAGATCAACGAGAAAAAGGTTGAATGGATAAACGACGACCCGCTCGCTGCCGAGGCTAATCCGTGGCAGTACGGCTACGACCCCCGCTGCGTATGGATCGAGGACAGATTCTGGATCACATGGTGCAACGCTTACGGCTGGAAGCCCACTATCGGTATCGGCTGGACAAAGGATTTCAAGGAGTTCCATCAGGAAGAAAACGCGTTCCTGCCCTTTAACAGAAACGGCGTTCTGTTCCCCCGCAAGATAAACGGCGAGTTCGTAATGTTCTCCCGTCCGTCCGACAGCGGTCATACTCCGTTTGGCGATATGTACCTGTCCCACTCCCCGGATATGAAGTACTGGGGCAAGCACAGACACGTTATGGCTCCCGACAGAGGCTGGGAGAGCAAGAAGATCGGCGCAGGTCCTATCCCGATCGAGACAAGCGAGGGCTGGCTGGTATTCTACCACGGCGTTCTCGAGAGCTGCAACGGCTTCGTTTACAGCTTCGGTGCCTGCATTCTCGACAAGGATCAGCCCTGGAAGGTTAAGTATCGCTGCCGCGAGTACCTCATCAATCCCCGCGAGATCTACGAAACAGTCGGCGACGTTCAGAACGTTACCTTCCCCTGCGCGGCTCTCTGCGACAAGGACACCGGCAGTATCGCAATCTACTACGGCTGCGCGGATACCTGCGTAAGCATGGCGTTCTGCTACGCTGAGGAAGTTGTTGAGTACGTTAAGGCTCACTCCAATAAGTATTTCTGATAACGAATTATCGGGCATATAGAAGCTCCCCCTTGGGCAACCGAGGGGGAGTTTCTGTCTGTCAAAATAATCTATTTGACAAAAAATGAATATTGAATAATGAATAAAGAAGAATGAATAATGGCGGTATCGGCTTCGCCGATTGTTCCGAAAAATGTGATGATTATACCGCATTTTTTATAATCCGTGCCCGCAGGGCACACCAAAATTATTCATTATTCACTATTCTCTATTCATTATTCATTATGATAAACCCTTTCAAGGTTTATCGACAGCCCGGGAAAGGTTCTTTTTCCCCGCATTAACAACGGGAAATATTCTGCAATATGTGACTTACTGCCGCCGTTCATGGCAAAGCCCTGACCGCTCCGCCCGACAATACGGAGCAGTCGCTTTTTTTGTTAAAAATATACTCCGTGATGAAAAAAGAGAAGTCGGAAACGCTTTTCAGCTCGGCAGCCGACAGCGCCTCCGCGCCCGCCCGGGCTTCCGAAAATCTGTTGTGCGCCGCTTCCCTGCGCCGCGCGTTCAGCTGCTCAAAGCGTATCTCCGAAGCCTTGCGCGACAGCCTGCAAAGCCGCATAAGCTCCTCTGCGGACGTTACTCCGCAGAAATTCACCACCGCAAGCGGCGACAGAAGCTCCGCCGCGAAACGATCCGCCGCACGCTCCTCCTCGGGCGTGCAGTGAAGCCTGCCGTCCCTGATGTGACCCAGCAGGCAATGCGCCAGCTCGTGCGCTATCGTCCAGCGGCGCCGCGTTTCGCCGCAGCTGTTCTCGTTTATCGCGCAGACATAGTGTCCGTCAACAACAAAGCTGTACCCCTGACGGCTTATCCTGTACAGCTCCGCCATGTCCCGCTCGTATATCCTCGCCACGGACGAGTAGCTCACCAGCTTGATACCGAAATGCTCGGCTATCGCTTCGGTGTCGGTCGGGAGCCGCCTTATCCCCGCCCTGTGAAGAACGTCAAGCGCATTCATTTGCCCCTCCTTGCTCCTTATTTCATTACCTTATTGCCGCATTACCGCCTTATCCCTTGTAGTCGGGCATATCAAGTATGCTTGCCGTGCCGCGCTTTTTCATGTGCACCTTGTGCGGCGCGCCGCCGTTTCTCGCCGCAATGAGCACCATATCCTCCTGTGCGGGAATACAGCGGCGGTATTCTATCTCCGTGCACATATCCACAAGCTCCCGCCCGTGCGCGTCAAGCGCAATGTATTTCTCCATGTGCCGCCGCAGCGACGAGCTGCCCGCGTCGAAATATTCCTCGAAAAGCTCGTTCGGCTCGCAGCCAAGCGCCCCGAAAAGCCTGTACATTACCTCCTCCTTAGGGTGCGAACGGTCGCTCTCGTAGTTCCCCACCGCCGACGCAGTGACTCCTATCCGCTGCGCAAGCTCCTCCTGCGTCAGCCCCGCGCGCTCGCGCAGCTTTCTTATTTTCGTTCCTATCGGCATCGTTATCCCTCCCGCCGTAATACTTGTCCAGCTTCGCCAGCGCGCTTTTTCTCAGCAAAAACACCCGCCGCTCGCTCATAAACATTTTCATCGCTATCTCCTGCCACTCCATCGCCAGTATGTAATATCTGAACAGAACGCCGCGTTCCTCGCCACTCAGCAGGCTTAAATATTCAAGCGCCTCCCGCTTGGCGTCAACGGTGCGGTCGATCTGCGCGTTGAGTTCCTGTTCATATTCATACAATTTTGTCGTCAGCTGCTCTGCGCGCGCCTGCGACGACCGCCCCAGATTCATGATCCTGTGCAGCCGTTCTACCTCGGTCACCATTGCGGAAACCTCCTTCTCGTATTCGCGCGCCCTTTTAAGACATTCCGTACAATCCGACATGGGATCCCTCCTTTCTGTTCATCTCGCTTTATCCTTATGAACAAATTATATCACAAGTTTCTTGTGTTGTCAAGGGGGTGAAAACAAGTTTTTTGTGTCACATAAAAATTGTCCCCGCGGAGGTACAATGCCTTCCGCGGGGATAATATATTCCGTTTTTATTGCGGGGCAGCGGCACATATCCGGCGGCTGCTTACGCGTTCTTAGCGCTGTTTACAAGCGCCTTGATATAGTCGGGGTACTCCCATTCGAGAGAATAGCGGTTGATAAGCCCGAACTTCTCGCCGCCCGTGCCAAAGGCGTGGTTGTCCCAGAGGAAAACGGGTATTCCCTTGCTGCCGAAGCAGGCGGGGAAGTATTTCGCCCAGTTAAGGCGCTGCGCCGCGTTGCCCTTGTTCGTCGCGCCGCATTCGCCGATGATAACGCCGACGCCCTTTGAAACGAACCTTTCATACAGCGTGTCCGCCATGGTGACAAGCTCGCTCGTGCTGTTGCGGTCGTTGGGGTCAAAATTATCCGTTGCCCAGTTGCCCGTGTTCATCGCGAAATTGTACGGCGAGTATGCGTGTATCGATACGATCAGCCTGTCATCGTCGGGGAGCTCGAACCCGTCCAGCGCATAGAACGACGCCGCATAGGTCGGTATCATAAGGCAGCGCTTTTCATTGTTGCCGCCCGTCGCGCGTACCGTTGCAACAAAATCCGCGTTGAGCTTGTTGACATTCTTCCTGCCCTCGTAGTCGCCGCCGTTCCATTCCATATTCGTGCCGAATTTACGCGGCTCGTTCTGACCCTCGAAAATAAGGCGTTCGCCGTAGTCCGCAAACCGCTCCGCGACCTGCTTCCAGATACAGGTCAGCGCCTTTTTCGCCGTGGGATAATTTTCGTCCGACGGGAAATTGAAGTTTTCGTGGTGAGCGTTGAGTATTACATACAAATCGTTGTCATAGGCGTAATCAACGACCTCCTGCACCCTGTCCAGCCACGCGCTGTCTATCGTGTATTCGCTGCCCGAGCAGTGATTATACCACGTCGTGGGTATTCTCACCGCGTTGAAGCCCGCTTTCTTTACCGCAAGGATAAGCTCCTCCGTCGCTTTCGGGTTGCCCCAGCTCGTTTCGGAGGAAAGCCCGCTGCCGCCCGTTGCGTCAAGCGTATTGCCGAGGTTCCAGCCTATCGTTATCTCCTCGCAAAGCTCCGTCGGGGTCAGCCACTCCTCCGCCGCGGGCGGCTCGGGAGTTGTCGGCTTCTGAAGCTCTCCGCCGCCGCTAATGACAGTTGTCAGCGCGGTAAATATTGCCATAAGGCGCGCCGCTATGTTCATTCCTCGTCCGCTCCTTTCATGATCGCAGCCATAAGGTCAGGGTATCTCCATGTGTTGATACGACGGTCATAAAGACCGAAGGTTTCTCCGCTGACGAACGCGCCGTTGTCCCAGAGGAAACAGGGTACGCCTAATTTGCTGAACGTGCCGAAGAAATATTCCGCCCATGCGCAGCGCGCTTCCTCGTTGTCCTTGTTCATCGCGCCGCATTCGCCGATGATGACCGCCGTGCCCTTGCTTATAAAGAGCCTGTCAAGCGCCTCGGCGAGCGTGTCGATATCGCGGGTGCAGCTCTGCTTTTCCGCAAGCCAGTTTTTCGAGCCGCCGACCTGAAGTGCAAAGCTGTACGGTATGTACGCGTGAACCGACACGATAAGCCTGTCTGCCGGATCGTTCGGAAGCACCAGCGCGGACATTGCCGCCTCGCCCGAATTCGCCGCATAGGGGCAAACCATGAGGAAGCGCTGCGCGTTGTTCCCGCCCGTCGCGCGAACGGTGTCGACGAACACCTGATTTAATTTGTTGACAACGCTTCTGCCCTCTTCATTGCCGCCGCTCCATTCCTGATCGGTGCCGACCCAGCGCGGCTCGTTCATACCCTCGAAAACAAGCTTCTCGCTGTATCCCGCGAAATTGGTAGCTATCTGCGTCCAAGCCGCCGTCATTATCTCCGAAGCCGCCTCGAAATTGTCCTCATAAGGATAATTCCAGCTCTCGTGGTGCATATTCAGAATGACATACAACCCTGCGTTGTAGGCGTAATCCACTACCTCGGTAACGCGCGCCATCCATTCGGGGTCAATGTTGTTGTTTTCGTCCATGTGATTGCCCCATGTTGTGGGAATACGCACGGCATTGAAGCCCTGCTCCTTGACTGCGAGGAGATCCTCCTCCTTCACCTTGGGGTTGCCCCAGCTTGTTTCGGAGGAAAGACCCGTGCCGCCCGTCGCGTCCAGCGTATTTCCGATGTTCCAGCCTACGCGTATGCCCGCTGTGAATTCAAGCGGGGTGAGCTCGGTATCTATCGGGTCGTTCACAGAGGACACAGTTCCCGCCTGAATTTCTTCCGAGGCCGCGTCGGAAGCGCCGTCCGCTCCGCTCTGAACGTCTGCCGACGATGTGCCGCTCCCGCCCGAGCAGCCCGTAAGCATTGCCGCGCAGCATACCGCTGCCATTACTGCCGAAATGATTTTTTTCAGTTTCATAATTACTCCCGTGATATTCTCGCCGCGTCATGCGGCTCAGACTGTTGATAAACCCTGAAAATAGGATTTAATTTAATGAATAATGAATAGTGAATAGTGAATATTGAATAATTGCGGTGTGCCCTTCGGGCACGGATTTTAAGAAGTGATTATAAAAAATCATATTTTTCGAAACAATCGGCGAAGCCGATACCATCATTATTCATTCTTCGTTATTCGTTATTCATTATTCAATATTCATTTTGTCGAAAAGACTTTTTCGACAAGCTGCGCCGCCCCATGCGGCTGTAATTTCATTATACTATACCCGCGCCGATATGTCAACATTATCAATATAATCAACGCAAAAATGCCCTCCCGAGAGCTTCGGGAGGGCAGGACAGCTTAACTCGCCGTATTATTCGGAGAAGCGGTACTCGTTAACTACAGCCTCTACGATAGGCATGAACTCGGTGCTCTTCTGAGCCCAGCTCTCGCCGCTTAATGCAACGCCTGTGAGAACCTCGGCATAAGAAGACCAGAAGTCGGAGTTGAAGCCGAATGCGTCCTCGGTCACGAAGTTGAACTTAGTGGGATCGCACATCTCTCTCCACATATCGTACTCCTGCTCGCCCCACTTGATGACCCACTTGCGCTGACCCTCGTACTTACCGGTCTGGTAGGTAACGGGCGCGGGGTTAACGTGATCCTCGCGAACCTGCGCAGCGATAGCCTCGTCTGTGTCGTAAACTCTGAAGCAGTTGATGAACTCAACAGCGCCGCTCTTGTTCTTTGCGCCTCTGGGAACAAGGAATCCGTAGGTGTCGTATGCCTGGTAGTAATCGTCCGCGTCAACATCTCTGGGGTACGGAACGAACGCGAAATCGGAAACGGTGTCAAGGATATCGTTCTCTACGCCTGTCTTGTTCTGAACCTGCTCGGTAGCCGCGGTGTATGTCCACTCGGGCTCCATGCCTAAGAACAGGAGCTGGTCGCAGTGATCCGCAAAGGTCTGCGGGGGAACCCAGTCGCCCCACTGCTTCTCGTACTTGGAACCGTAGGAAACGCCGTCACGGTAGAGCGTTTCATAGAAGTTCATTGCTCTTGTAACGTTTGCGTCGCCGATGTTGTTGAGGATAGTGCCGTCAGCCTTGGTATCGATGAGCGTTGTGCCCGTGGTTGCGATAAGGGAGGTGAGGATCGTGTCGGTGGTGTAGTAGCCTACGTTTCCGTCAGCCTTGTCGCAGAACTCGATCATCATGTTGCGCCATGCGTCCCATGTCCACTCGCCGTTCTTGTACAGCTCGTACGGATCGGGCAGACCGTTCTCCTCGATTGTCTTCTTGGAGTAGTTGAGGGCAAAAGAGGTGGTTATTCTGTGGGGGTAGTAATAGTGCTTGCCCTGATATGCGTAGGATTCGATGACGTCCGCCATGCCCTCCCACAGGGGAGAATGCATATCTATATCGTTGTCAAGCGGTTCGAAAAGGTTCTTGGATACGCTTCCGGGATAAAGGAAAACGTCCTTTGTAACAAGGTCGGGGGATTCATCGGAAGAAATGAGCTGGCTGAACTTCTCGAGGTAAGCGTCGCCGCTCGCGCAGATTATGTATTCAATGTCGCCGCCGTACTGCTCGCCCTTGAATATAAGGCTCTGTTCAACGCCCTTCTGGTCCTCTTCTATCTTGTAGAAGTTGAGGAAGGTAACTTTACCTGCGTTTCCGCTGGGGGTAAATGTATCGGTGCCGACTTCCTTGATATCCTTATCGGTCGCAGCATTCTCGTCGGGGTCGGTGGTGGTGGAGTCCTGTGTTGTGGTGGTGTTAGCCACAGGAGCATTGCCGCTGCCGGACGGTATGGGCTGACCCTCGTCGACGCAGGCGGTCATTCCTGCTACCATAGCAGCCGCAAGAGTGCAGGCAGCTATTCTCTTGAATGTTTTCATTTTCTGGTTTTCCTCCTTGAATAAAGAACTTCCGGGCAGGAGAATAACAGCAAGCAGCGCAGCATTCCCCCGCTAAAAAGACACAGCAAATAATCTTCACTCGTCCTTTAACGAAACGCGGGTGAAAAGCACCTTGTCCTGTCAAAAAAGTATACAATTCACCCACTACTCATTGTTATTATATTATCTTATTTCAACAAAAACAATTGACTTTTTTCCCATTTTATATTATAATATTCCCAAAGGGAGTATTTCAATAAAACGTTTACAATATTAACCCGTAATTGTCTTAAATAAACTCACAGTTGTTAAGTTACCGACCGCTTAAACTACAGTTGTACCAAATCGGAGGGAAAATGGAAAATACAGTAATGCCGCTGAGATCCGATATGCAGGAGCTCGTTCAGCACGGGAGCAGCGAATTTCCCATACAATATTACGTCAACAGGATAACCTCCGCGGAAAGCGATAATATTCCGCTGCACTGGCACCCGCGCCCCGAATTTTTCGTTGTACACCGCGGCGCGGTGAGAACGCGGGCTGGCTCTGCCGAACTCACCATAAACAGCGGAGAGGGTCTGTTCATCAATGTGAACACGCTGCACAGCTATGCCTGCGCGGGCGAGGACACCTGCCTGTGCCCCGACATAGTTTTTTCGGAGGAGCTTATCGCCCCGCTCGAAAGCGCGATAAACCACCGCTACCTTGCCCCCGTGATACTCAACGAAAAAATTCCGTTCATACATCTCCGCCCCGAAATACCGTGGCACAAGGAGATACTCGGCACGCTCGACAGGGCGTTTTCCCTGCTCCAGCGGTACGGAAAAGCGGGAATATACGGAAAGCCCGTCACGCTTGATTTCAACTGCGGCGACCTCGAGAGCCCCGCGTTTGAAATGGAGGTGCAGCGAATGATAAGCAGCGTCATGCAGACGCTGTTTATCCACAGAAAGGAGTGCGAGGTCGCTTCCGTAACGAAAAACGAGCACGCGCTCCAGATACGAATGCAGAAAATGCTTAATTTCATCAACGAAAATTATTCCCGCGAAATAACCCTCAACGACATCGCGGGCTCCGCCAGCATAAGCAAGAGCGAGGCTTCGCGCTGCTTCCAGAGCTACCTCGGGACATCGCCGGTAAGTTACCTTCTCGGCTACAGGATACAAAAGGCGATGAAGCTGCTGCGCACGGGCGAAATGACCGTCGAGGCGATAAGCATGGAATGCTGCTTCGGAAGCTCGGCGTATTTCTGCAAGATATTCCGCGCCCGCACGGGAATGACCCCGAAGCAATACCGCTCGCAGTGGCAGGAGAATAAATAAATTACGGGGGCATTGCGCCCCCGCTTCAGCTTGTCGAAAAAAGTCTTTTCGACAAGAAATGAATATTGAATAATGAATAAAGAAAAATGAATAATGGCGGTATCGGCTTCGCCGATTGTTATAAATAATGTGATTATATCGCACTTTATCCGTGCCCGCAGGGCACACCAAAATTATTCATTATTCACTATTCACTATTCATTATTCATTAAGATAAACCCTGTTCGCAAGGTTTATCGACAAACTGACGGGGGCATTGCGCCCCCGCTTTTTATATCCTCCTGATAAGAAACGACAGAATATCCTCCATGACCTCGCGGCGGTTAAGCTCGAAGATCAGCTCATGCCGCGCCTCTCGGTATATCCTCAGCGTAACGTCGCAGCCGTGCTCAAGATACTTCATGCACGCCGCGCGTACCCCCTGCCCGTATTCCCCGATAGGATCCATGCCGCCGCTCAGGAAAAGCAGCGGCAGCTCCGTCGGCGTGTTCTCGATGACCGGCGCGCTGTTTGCGCACAGCAGCGCGTTCATCAGATCCCTGTAACCCGCTATCGTGAACGTGAAATTGCACTTCGGGTCGGAGCAGAATTTGTCAACGTCCTCGTCGTCGCGGGACAGCCAGTCGTTTTTCGTGCGGTGGTTTTCCGTGCGCAGGTTGAACATTCCGAAAGCAAGCTTTGTCCCCAATTCATGGCGGTAGAAATCCCCGTGATTATGCGAGGCGGCGTCGATAACCCGGCGCAGCGGCGCGGAGCCTGCCATTCCCCCCGCGGTGCCCATCAGTATCGCCCCGCTCAGCCTGTCGCGGTATTTCGAGAGGTATATCCTCGCAAGAAAGCTCCCCATGCTGTGCCCCATAAGAAAATGCGGGATATCGGGGAATTTCTTTTCGGCGATAAGCTTCATTCTGTGCAGGTCGCGCACCATGTTTATATACCCGCGCTCCTGCCCGAAATAGCCGAGCATATTTTCATCGGTTATTGAGTTGCCGTGCCCGATATGGTCGTTGCCGCAGAGTATGATGTCGTTGCCGCAGAGAAATTCCGCGAACTCCTCGTACCGCTCGATGTACTCGCACATTCCGTGCGACAGCATGAGCAGCGCTTTCGGTTTTTCGGGGACAAAGAAATAGAAATGCACCCTGCACAGCCCCGATGTGCTCGGAAATGTTCCCGTTATCTTTTTCATGGCGACCTCCGAATATCGTTTCACCCCGCTTTATCGGCGGGGTGTCAAACTGTCGAAAACCCCGAAAACAGGGTTTATCTTAATGAATAATGAATAGTGAATAGTGAATAATTTTGGTGTGCCCTGCGGGCACGGATTTTAAAAAGTGCGGCATATTTTCGGAACGATCGGCGAAGCCGATACCACCATTATTCATTCTTCGTTATTCATTATTCAATATTCATTTTTTTCATAATGACTTTTTCGGCAAGGTTATCCCGGGTTCACCGCTTCCAGCCTGTAAATTGGCAGCCCCATAGACGTGAACCGCGTTTCATACTCCGTCATAATATTCCCCTCGAACCCGCTTTTATGCAGGTCGAGCGAAACATTTTTCATAACAAAGCCGTTCGCGGAAAAATGCTCTATCGAAAACTCGAACAGGCGCATATTGTCCGTTTTCTGATGTATCTCCGCGCCCTTTTTCAGCACCCTGCGGTAAATCTCAAGAAAGCGCGTGTGCGTCAGGCGGTGGCGCGCGTAGGTTTCTTTCGGGAAAGGGCAGCTGAAATTAAGGTACAGCCTGTCCGCCGCGCCCTCGCGGAACAGGTGGTCAAGGTACTCCGCCTGCCCGAGGCAGAAGCGCACGTTTTTCAGCCCAAGCTCCTTCAGCCGCTCCATGCCCGTTATAAGTACGTTCGGCGTTTTTTCTATGGCGACATAGTTTATGTCGGGGTTGCGCTGCGCTATTTCAAGGACAAACGCGCCCTTGCCGCAGCCTATCTCGAGGTGGAGCGGGTTGTTGTTCCCGAATACTTTCATGCTGTCGAAAAACAGGCTCTCGTCAAGCGGGTCGTTCGCGTGCTCGTTCTGATTCTGCATATACAGCATAACGTCCGAGCAGGCGGCAATGCGCTCCTCGAGGTTGTGCTTTTTTCTCATTCTCATATGATATTACCTTTCCTCTCGGAAATACGGCTCTCCGAGCGCCTTCGGCGGCTGATTTTCCTTTTTCTTGCGCAAAGTGATAAACACCAGCACAACTATCGTCGCAACATAAGGGAGCATTTCGAGGAACTGCGACGGTATCTGTATCCCCCAGCCCTGCATCTTGAAATTAAGCCCTTTGAGCATACCGAACAGATACGCCGCAAGGATAGCCTTGAGCGGGTTCCAGGTGCTGAAAATTATCAGCGCGACCGCTATCCAGCCCGCTCCTGCGGTAACGTTGTCCTGCCATGAGGTGAGGAACACTATCGAGAGATAAGCCCCGCCCACGCCGCACAGGAAGCCGCCAAGCAGTATGTTGAAATATTTGTAGAGCGCAACATTGACGCCCGACGCGTCCGCAGCCGCGGGGTTTTCGCCGACGGCGCGCATATACAGTCCCATTTTCGTCTTGTTGATGTAGAAATACGCAAGTACCGCCACAACCGGCGCAAGCTGCACATAAATGCTCTGGCTGAACAGCGCTTTTCCTATTATCGGGATATCGCACAGTACGGGTATATCATAGGGCTTGAACGCGTTGACAACGCTCTCGGGCACTATCTGCCCCGAAACGTTTTTCCCGATAAAGCCCGCGAAGCCCGTTCCGAATATGGTGAGGACAAGTCCCGTAACGACCTGATTTCCGCGGAGATTGACCGTAATGAACGCGTAGATCAGCGCGCCCGCAAGACCTGCCGCTCCCGCCGCAAGCACCGCAAGGAATGGGTTGCCCGTCGAGCAGGCAACGGTAAAGCCCATCGCCGCGCCCATGAGCATCATGCCCTCGACGCCGAGGTTCATATTTCCGACCTTTTCGCAGATAATGCCGCCGACAATGGCGAAAAGGATATGCGTGCCCATCTGCACCGAGGTCTGAAGAAACAGGGAAATTTCGTTCAGTATATCCATTATTCAGCCTCCTTTGCGGCGTTTCTGCGGAAAGAAACCTTATAGTTTATAAGGAACTCGCTGCCAAGCACGAAGAAGATTATAACGCCCTGTAAAATCTCTGTGATAGAGGACGGGATACCGATGACCTGAAGCGATTTCCCGCTTTGCAGCAGCATCGAAAACGCGAACGACACAACAACGATAACGGGCGGCTTGAGCTTTGCCAGCCACGCGGTTATTACCGCCGTAAAACCAAGCCCGCCCGACATGGAGTCGGTGATGGACTTTTCTATCGCGCTCGCCTGCATAAAGCCCGCCATTCCGCACAGCCCGCCGCTTATCATTACCGCCGCGAACATTATTTTCAGCGTGTTCATGCCCGCGTAGCGCGCGGTAGTTTCGCTCTCTCCGAGCACGTCTATCTGATAGCCAAGCTTTGTGTATTTGAGGACTATCGTCATTATCACCACAAGCGCAAGCGCGATTATCCAGCCCGCATGAATGCCGAACACCTTAGGGAGTACCGCGTTGTCGGAAAAGCGCGCTATCTTCGCCGCGCCGAGCGACGCGGGGTCCTTCCACGGACCGTATTGCAGGTAGGAAATGAACGACACCGCGATGTAGTTCATCATCAGCGTGACAAGCGTTTCGCTTGTGGAGAACTTCGCTTTAAGCAGCGCGGGGATCATTGCCCAAAGACCGCCGAAAACGAACGCATGAACAGCCATCAGCGGAAGCAGTATCGCGGGGTGAAGATTCGGATATCCGAACGCCGCGAGCGCCGCGCCGAACGCGCCCATGTAAAACTGCCCCTCCGCGCCGATGTTCCAGAATTTCATGCGGAACGCTACCGCGATACCGAGCGACAGCGTGGTAAGCATTATCGTTTTGTTCATCGTTTCGGTAAATCGGCTGAACGTCGACAGCGAGGAGGTGATTATCTTCCCGAAAATGTCAATCGGGTTGTAGCCCATGAAAAGCATAACAACGCCCGCCAGAAGAAGCGACGCGACTATTGCCCCGATACGAATTAAATTCTCCTCAAGGCGCGAGGCGTTCGCGCGCCGAGATATCTGAATATGTTTCATACCGCGCCCTCCTCTCTGCGGTGACCGAGCATCATAAGCCCTATATCCTCCTTCGTTACCTCTTCGGGGTCAACAATGTCGATTATCTCGCCGCTGTGGATAACCATAAGGCGGTCGGAAATGATTTTCAGAACGTCAAGATCCTCGCCGATAAACAATACCGCGACGCCCTTTTTCTTCTGCTCGTTGATAACGCGGTAGATGTTGTAGGACGCGCCGATGTCAAGCCCGCGCACGGGGTACGCCGTGATGAGAACTCGCGGCGCAAGCCATATCTCGCGCCCGAGCAGGACTTTCTGTATGTTTCCGCCGGACAGCTTCTTTACCTGGTGGTTTACCGACGGGGTGGAGATATCGAACTCCTCGACTATCTGCTCCGCAAGCGATTTAGCGAATTTTTTGTCAATGAACGGTCCGCGGTTGCGGTTGTAGGATTTGAGGATAACGTTGTTGGTTATGCTCATGCCCGCGACAAGCCCCATTCCGAGCCTGTCCTCGGGAACAAAGCTCATGCTTATGCCCTTTTTAAGTATCGCGCGCGGCGAAAGCCCGAGTATGCTGTCGCCGTCAAAGGCGATATCGCCGCTGTTCGCCTTGTCAAGCCCCGCGATTATCTCGCAAAGCTCCTTCTGGCCGCTGCCCGCAATGCCCGCAACGCCGAGTATCTCCCCGCCGAACACGTCGAACGATACGTCGTTCAGCACGTTCACGCCCTCGCTGTCCCGCTTGGTGAGGTTCTTTACGGACAACAGCGGCTTTTCCGAAAGCGTGACCTTCGGGCGCTCTATCTCAAGTGACACCGCCCCGCCGACCATCATCTCGGTGAGCTGCTTCGGGGTGGTTTCCTTTGTAACCACGGTGGCAATGCTCTCGCCCTTGCGGAGGACAGTCACGCGGTCGGAAATATCCATTACCTCCGCCATTTTATGGGTGATTATGATTATGGAGCAGCCCTGCTCCTTCATTCGGCGGAGGATATCGAACAGCGCGGTTATCTCCTGCGGAGTGAGCACGGCAGTCGGCTCGTCAAGTATAAGCACGTCCGCGCCGCGGTAGAGTATCTTCATTATCTCGACAGACTGCTTCTCGCTGACGGACATATTGTATATCTTTTTGTCGGGGATAATTTTCAGCCCGTACTTCTCGTTAAGCGCGCTTATTTCCTGCGCCATGCGCTTTTTCGAGGTTAAAACTCCCTTTTCCTGCCCGACGACAATGTTTTCCGCGGCGGTCATAACGTCCACCAGCTTGAAATGCTGATGCACCATGCCTATGCCCGCCTTTATCGCGTCCTTAGGGGAGCTGAAAACCGTCCGCTTTCCGTCAATGTAAATGCTGCCCCTGTCGGGGGTGTAAATGCCGCTAAGCATATTGACAAGCGTGCTTTTTCCCGAGCCGTTCTCGCCGAGAAGCGCGAGTATCTCGCCCTTGTTGACGTCAATGGACACGTTTTTGTTCGCCTGAACAGAGCCGAATGACTTGCAGATATTCTCAAGCCTTATATAGGGTCCCGCCATATCGTTCCTCCATATTCCTGCGCCGAAGCGCGATCCCAATTGCCTTTTCGCAGGAAGCGGCAGCCCGATCCCTCCGAAAAAGCAAATGGTATCATGTAAAATAAAACAGCAACGCCGCGGGGTGCTGTCCCCGCGGTATTGCCTGCCCGTACCGACGGACAGATGTTATATCGTTCCCGTTTTTATGCGGGGATAGTGCCTACAACGCCCTTAACGAACCAGCTCATGTTCCAGATCTCGTCGTCGGTCATTTTTACGCCGTCCTCTACCTTGAGGTTGCCGTCCTGATCGTAGATAGGACCTGTGAACGGCTCGAGAGAACCGTCGATTATAGCGTTTCTTGCAGCGTCGACCTTCTCCTGCGTGCCCTCTGCGCAGAGCGGGGACAGCTCGTCAAGGTAGGTCATGTTAGCCGCAAGACCCTCCCAGTAAGCTCTGGAGGACCATGTGCCGTCGATAGCTCTCTGAACGTCGTCGGTGTAGAAGGTAGCCCATCTGAAGCAAGCGGCTGTCAGATAAGCCTCGGGAGCAGCGTCTGCCGTCGGGAAGTTATAGCCTATGCAGTATGCGCCCTTCTCCTGCGCTGCAACCTGCGGAGCAGTGGTGTCCTGATGCTGCGCGATAACGTCAACGCCCTTGTTCAGCAGCTCGAGTGCCGCCTGCTTTTCAACGGCGGGATCGTACCATGTGTCGGTGAAAACTACCTCAACGGTAGCGTCGGGGTTAACGGACTGAACGCCCAGAGTGAACGCGTTGATACCGCGGATAACCTCGGGAATGCCCTTTGCCGCAACATAGCCGATACGGTTAGCCTCGGTCTTCATGCCCGCAACGATACCTGCGAGGTAACGAGCCTGATAAACCTTGCCGAAGTAGGTGGACATATTGTCCTCTCTCATGTAGCCGGAGCAGTGACCGAACTTAACGTCGGGGTATTCCTTAGCCATCTCAACAGTGCCCTCCATAAAGCCGAAGGAGTTGGTGTAGATAAGGTTGCAGCCCTCGTCGATAAGCGTCCTGATAGCCTCGGTGGTGTCGGATACGGTTTCCGCAACGTCCTCAACATACGCCGTAGGAACGCCCATAGCCTCTACCGCAAGTCTGCCCGCGTCGTGAGCCTGTGTGTAGCCGCCGTCGTCGATCTTGCCGATGTAAACGAAGCCGACCTTTACGTCGGAGTTTTTCGCAGCGCCGTCGGAGCTGCTTGTGCCGTTGTCGGAGCAGCCTGTGAAAAGGCAGGCAGCAGCCAGCAGAGCGGCGAGAAGTTTTTTCTTCATTTTGATTTCCTCCCAGAATTTCTCTGTGTCTTTTCCGGTTTTCCGGTTGTGTATTATTTTTAACGGAATATCCGTTAAAACCGTATTATTGCGCGCGGAACACGCAGCCGCCCTCAACGCTCATGCTGTCGACAATTGCAAGCGACTCAACGCGTATCCCCTGCGAGCGGACAAGCTCGCCGCCTTTCTGAAAGCCCTTTTCAATGACGATACCCGCGCCCGCAATGGAAGCCCCCGCGCCCTTTACGATGTCGATAAGCCCGAGCAGCGCGCAGCCGTTCGCAAGGAAATCGTCGATTATCAGAACATTGTCCTCGGGCGAGAGGAATTTCTTGCTGACGATAACGTTGTAGGAGCGCTTGTGGGTAAAGCTCTCTATCGTCGTGGAATATACCTCGCCGTCGATGTTGACGCTCTGCGCCTTTTTCGCGAACACGACGGGGCAGCCGAAATACTGCGCCGTAACGCAGGCGATACCGATACCCGAAGCCTCTATGGTAAGTATCTTGTTTATTCCCTTATCGGGGAAAAGCCTGCGAAATTCCTTTCCGATCTCGTTAAACAGCGAAATATCCATCTGATGATTAAGGAAGCTGTCGACCTTCAGGACATTTCCTTCCTTGACAACGCCGTCTTTTCTTATACGCTCTTCCAAAAGCTGCATAGGTCAATCCTCCGAATGTTGTATTAAACCAGCTCGCGCCCCATAAGAACTCCCATAACGGAAGCCATCATAAGCCCTCTCGTCCACCCGCTCGAATCTCCGAGGCAGTGCAGACCGGCTATGTTGGTGTTAAAATGCTCGTCCATTTTTATCCTGTTGCTGTAAAACTTGAGCTCGGGCGAATAGAGCAGCGTTTCGCGGCTCGCGAAGCCCGGAACGACCTGATCCACCGCCTTGATGAAGTTGATGATGTTGGTCATCGTGCGGTAGGGCATGGCTGCGGTGATGTCCCCCGCAACGGCGTCGGGGAGAGTAGGCTTTACGTTGGAGAAGCTGAGCTCCTTCGGCCATGTGCGCTTTCCGTCAAGGATATCACCGAAGCGCTGTACAAGAATGTGCCCGTTGCCGAGCATATTTGTAAGCTCGCCGACCTTCTGCGCATATTCTATCGGCTGATTGAACGGCACGGAGAAATTGTGCGAGCAGAGTATCGCGAGGTTGGTGTTGTTGGATTTGAGTTCCTTGTAGGAATGACCGTTAACCACGGCAAGATCGTTGTCGTAGTTTTCCTGACTGACAAAGCCGCCGGGGTTCTGACAGAACGTGCGCACCTTGTTCTTGAACGGGAGCGGGTAGCCGATAAGCTTTGACTCATAGAGAACGGCGTTGACCTCCTCCATGACCTCGTTTCTGACCTCGACGCGGACGCCGATATCGACTGTTCCCGCGCGGTGCTCGATGTTATGCGCCTCGCAGGTCTTTTCCAGCCAGTCCGCGCCCTTTCTTCCCGTCGCGATAACAATATCGTCGCCGTATATCGTTTCGCTGTTTGTCCCGCCAACTGCGTCGGAGATGATAACGCCCTTGCAGACGCCGTTTTCTATCACGATATCGTCGCAGTTCTTCCTGAAAAGAATGTCAACTCCGTGCTCGACAAGGTACTTTTCTATGCGGAGATAAAGCTGCTGCGCCATTTCCGTGCCGAGGTGGCGAATGGGGCAGTCGACAAGCTTCAGGTTCGCGTTTATCGCCTTTTTGCGAATATCGCGTATCTTGTCGGGGTCGCTTACGCCCTCGACGTGCTCGTCCGCGCCGAACTCGAGATATATCTTATCGGTGTAATCTATCGTTTCCTGCGCGAGCTCCTCGCCGATAAGCTCGGGGAGATTTCCGCCGACCTCGCAGGACAGCGAGAGCTTCCCGTCGGAAAACGCGCCTGCGCCCGAAAATCCCGTTGTGATGTGGCAGTAGGGCTTGCAGTTCATGCAGACCTTTGTTTTGGACTTGGGGCAGCTTCTCTTCTCGACGGAAACGCCCTTTTCTATGATGATTATTTTCTTCCGGGAATTTCTGCGCACCATTTCTATGGCGGTGAAAATTCCCGCGGGGCCCGCCCCGACGATAACAACATCGTATTTCATTTACAATTGACCTTTCATTAACCGATACAGCCGCGCAGGAACTGCCCACACGGCTATTATAATATATTCTGTGCAAATCCGACGAATAATAACAATTAAATACATAACTAATTTAACACATTCCCGTTCGGTTGTCAATACTAAATCTTCACAAAATGCACAAATTCGTCCTTTTTCGGCGTTACACACAAAAAAACGCGCCGCAAGTCGTGCTCGTTTTTTTGGGGGCGGTCATTATTGACAGCCCGATTTAATATAATAAGGAAAAAGGAGCGTGAACATCATGGAAAATGCAGCCGCTGTCAGAAAAAGGAACGCAGGCGTCCTCCCGCCCGCAAACAGATCTGCCGACAACCGTCCCGCCGCAGACAAACTCCCCGAAAACGACCCCGCCGAAAACAAGCCGCCGCGCACCGCGTTACCCTCCGCCGCCTCCGCGGACAAGCCCGCCGCAGGCTTTGAAAGCTCCGTCCGTCACGTCCGCCGCCCTGCGATAAAGCGCAGCGGCGTGCTGCTGCTCATGCTGCTGTGCGCGGTCTGCGGAGCGGCAGCGGGCGCGGCAGGCATATTTTCGGGCGCATGGACAGCGGAGGGCGGCTTTTTGTTTTTCCGCTCGGACAACTTTCTCGGCATATTCCTGACAAGGCTTGTTTACGGCGGGGCATTCCTGCTCGCGGAATATCTGCTCGGGTTTTCCGCGCTAGGCGACTGGGTGGTGTGGAGCGTTCCGCTGCTGTGCGGAATGAGCACGGCGGTGTCGTTCACGGCTGCCGACAGCTCGGCATGGCTGCTGCCGTCGGCGGGAGCGGTGCTTGCGGCGGCGGTGTTCGGCGCGGCGGCTTCGGCGGATTTTTCGGCAATGCTGCTTCGCGTGGCGCGCGGCGGGAATGTATTCCTGCACGAAAAAGCGGCGCGGGAGTATTCTCTGAAATATGTCGGGTATAATGCGGTGGTGGTGTTCGCGGGGTTATACGAGGCGGCGATAAAGACCTGCGGATTGGTATGATAATTAAGGCAATACCGCGCGACCGCGCGACAAAAATTGTACACGCTGCCTTAACAAAAACAGCCCGGGAGGACGTGAACCTCTCGGGCTGTGCAGACTGTCGATAAAAGCTTAATACAGGGTTTATCTTAATGAATAATGAATAGAGAATAGTGAATAATGAATAATTTTGG
>JBJFHP010000029.1:0-22760 GCA_051893715.1 Oscillospiraceae bacterium | reverse complement strand
TTTGTCAAAAAGTCTTTTTCGACAAGCTAAGCGCCTGCCCCCGTATTGGGGGCGGCCGCGGGGGCAAATTTTGTCGGGCAGCGCAGCTTATTCTCACAGCCGCCTTTCCGGCGGGGGGAAATCTTGCATAAAAAAGCGCCTGCCCCCGTATTGGGGGCGGGTGCACGGGCTGTCGATAAACCGCGAAAACAGGGCTTATCTATCTTAATGAATAATGAATATTGAATAATGAATAGTTAATAAATGTGGTGTGCCCTTCGGGCACGGATAAAAGTGTGGTATAATCACATTTATTAGAACAATCGGCGAAGCCGATACCACCATTATTCATTCTTCGTTATTCATTATTCAATATTCATTTTTTGTCAAAAAGTCTTTTTCGACAAGCTAAGCGCCTGCCCCCGTATTGGGGGCGGGCACAGCCCGCCGGATCGTTTTGCCGCGCTTGTTCGCGCGGGAAAAATCTGCCTGCCGCTTGAGAAAGGCGCCACGAGATTTTTACGGTTTTGCGGTCAAATTCAGACAACGCGGAAAATTTATAACCACACAGCAAAATCGCCGACCATCCGTCGGCGAAGTAAAAATCGGATCGTTTTCCGCAACTTACGTTGCGGAAAACTCTGGTGCGCCTGACAGGACTTGAACCTGCACGCTTTCGCATTGGAACCTAAATCCAACGTGTCTGCCAATTCCACCACAGGCGCGTTACACCTTATTATCTTATTATAGCATAACGCGCGCGGGTTGTCAAGCGTATAAAGTGCGTTATTCCCGATCACGGGACGGCGATCGTCACCGCGCGCGGCTCGACCGATATCCCGGCGCGGAGCGTGCTCCCGCCAAATTCGCCGTCAAGATCCCATTCGATCGGCTTGTCGCTCTCGATAACCAGCCTGTCGGTGCGCAGTCGGATAACGTTCCCGAATGCGTGCCCCTCGTCAAGGAGCGCCGCCCGCGTCTTTTCAATGTCCGACAGATTTCTCGGGCGCCTTATGAAAAGGCAGTCAAGCAGCCCGTCGTCCATTTCCGCGCCCGCGGAAATAAGCTTGGTAAGACCCGCGACCGAAAGGCTGTTCCCCGCCATTCCGAAAACAAAATCCCCGATGAAAACCTCGTCGCCGCAGGTTATTTTCAGCCCTACGGAGCGTTCGTTGAAGTAATTCATGTCGAACAGCTTGACCCCTTGCAGGAAATACGCGAACGAGCCGAAAACGTTTTTCAGGCGGTTATCGGTTGAATAGCTGACCTCGGAGAACGCGCCGAACGCCGCGACATACGCGAACCGCTCGCCGCCGAGCAAGCCCGCGTCAACGGCTTTGAAATTCCCGCCGACTATCATTTTCGCCGCCTCGGTAAAGTCCTTGGGAATGCACAGCGAGCTTGCGAAGTCGTTCATTGTCCCCGCGGGAATATAACCGCAGCGCTTGCCCTCGCAGTACTTTATCCCCTCGAAAAGCTCGTGCAGCGTGCCGTCGCCGCCGCAGGTGCATACAAGGTCGTATTCCCCGCCGTATTCCCTTATAAAATCGCGCCCGTCGCCCTTTTCGGAGGTAGGGTGCACCGTCACGTCATAGCCCGCCGCCGTGAATATTGCCGCCACCTCATGAAGCGAGCGCACTATGTCGCCTTTCCCCGAGAACGGGTTGTAAACAAATAAAAGCTTTCGCCGCTTCATTGCCGCCTCCGTCATACCGGTTCAGCCGCCGATACTATGCCTTTTTCGGCGTCCATGGTTATCGTCGTTCCGCTGCGCAGGATAAGCGTTGCGTTCGCCGCGCCGGTTATAACGGGGATATCCAGCGCCATTCCGACAACAGCCGCATGGCTGTCGGAATCTGCGGAGCTTTCCTCGGTGATTATTCCCGCCGCCGTCTTTAACAGGGGGAGAATTGCGTTGGAGGTCTTGGGGATAACGATTATCTGCCCGCGCTCGAACTGCCGCAGCGCGTCGCTTTCGTTTCTGCATACGCAGGCGGTGGCGGTAGCCTTCCCGCCCGAAGCGCCCTGACCCGAAACAAGCACGTCCCCGACGATGTGCACCTTCATCAGGTTGGTTGTTCCCGAAACGCCGAGAGGAACGCCCGCCGTAATGACCGCAAGGTCGCCGTTTTTCAGCAGTCCCGCCGACACAGCCTTGTCAACCGCATGGTGGATAAGGTCGTCGGTGCTTGTCATCATCTCCTCCGCCATGAGCGGGATAACGCCCCATGACAGCGCCATCTGCCGCCATGTGACCTCGCTTGTCGTGCAGGAGATTATCGGGCATTCGGGGCGGTAGCGCGATATCATGCGCGCCGTTGTGCCCGTCTTTGTGACGGTGATTATCGCAGTCGCGCCGAGATCCATTGCGGCGCTTACCGTCGCGTGGGAAATAGCGGTGGACACGTTCACGCCGTTGTTTGTTTCAAGCTTATAGAAGCGCTTTTTGTAGTCGATAGCCTTTTCGGTTGTTTCCGCAATGAGCGCCATTGTCTTTACCGCTTCAACGGGGTGCTCGCCCGCAGCGGTTTCTCCCGAGAGCATTATTGCGCTCGTTCCGTCATAAATCGCGTTCGCAACGTCGGTGGTTTCGGCGCGAGTCGGGCGCGGATTGTGTATCATGCTTTCAAGCATCTGCGTTGCGGTTATGACCTGCTTGTTCGCGTTGTAGGCTTTCTTGATGAGCATTTTCTGTATCTGCGGTATTTCCTCGAACGGTATCTCAACGCCCATGTCGCCGCGCGCGACCATTATTCCGTCGGATACGCGGAGTATCTCGTCGATGTTTTTAACGCCCTCGCCGTTCTCTATCTTCGCGATAATGCGGATATCGGGTCTGCCCTCTTCCTCCAGTATTTTCCTTATCGAAAGAATATCCGCCTCGCAGGTGACAAAGCTTGCCGCGATATAATCGAAGCTCTCCTGCGCCGCAAAGCGTATATCCGAGATGTCCGCCTCGCTCAAATACGGCATGGACAGCTTGACCCCGGGGATATTCACGCCCTTGTTGTCGGACAGCATTCCCCCGTTGAGGACGGTGCAGGCTATGTCGGCGGTGCCGTCCGTGTTCCTTATTATATCGGTGCAGCGGAGTATCACGTTGCCGTCGTCGATAAGAATGCGCGTCCCGACGTCGATGTCATTGGCGAGATTTTTGTAGGTTATCGATACGATATCCTTGTTCCCGACAATATCGCGGGTAGTAAGGACAAAGCCCTCGCCCGTCTTTATCTCGGTCTTTTTCCCGCCCTCGAATTTTTTCAGGCGCACCTCCGGACCTTTTGTGTCAAGCAGCGTCGCGACAGGCTGACCAAGCTCCCGCGCTATCCTTACGACCTGATCGTGCGTTGCCTTGTGACCTGCATGGTCGCCGTGGGAAAAGTTCTGCCTTGCAACGTTCATGCCGCTTTCGATAAGGCGGCGCAGCACCTCGTCGCTCTTTGTCGAGGGACCGAGCGTGCAGACTATCTTTGTTCTTCTCATATGATACTCCTTTCGTTTATGTCCGATTATACACCTATCAGATTGTCGATAAACCCTTCAAGCAAGGTTTATTATTGAATAGTGAATAATGAATAATGAATAATTTTGGTGTGCCCTGCGGGCACGGATTTTAAAAAGCGGAGGTATAATCACTTTTTTAAAAATAATCGGCGAAGCCGAAACCACCATTATTCATTCTTCTTTATTCATTATTCAATATTCTTTTTTTCGAAAATACTTTTTCGACAAGCTACTATTATTATACAGCATTCCCCGCGGAATTTCAACCCCGATATTCGCGCACATCAAAATTTAATCCCGCCTTATCATCATCTTAACGCAAAATAAGCGCCGCAGGCAGAATTTTCTATCTTTCTCACAAAAAAAGACCCGTAGGGAAATATTTTTTTGCAAAAGTTGTTGAAAATCCCGCCGAATTATGATATAATAAACGTATATTATTGGGGGTGACGTGATGGAATGTGCGCTTTGGCTTAACAGGCGTAAGATATACCATGCCGACGAGATATCCGATAACCTTGATATAGCGTCGCTGCGGGGTTATTTCCTCGGGGGGAGCCTTGCGGAATGGCTCCGCGACAACGGCGGCGAATTGTACGCCGAACGGCTCGCCGGGCTTGACCCCGCCGACCCCGACCTTAACGGTAAGCTTGCGCGCATTTTCCGTAAAAACACCCCGCCCGTCCCCGCCGTATCCCTCGGCGGCGCGCAGCAGCCTCTCCCCGCACGCGGAGCTGTTTTCGGGCTTTCGCAGGGGCAGGGCGCTTTGAAAAGCGGGTCTTTCGGGTCTTTCGGGTCTTTCGGCTCGTTCGGGTCATTTGGGTCTTTCGGGTCGTTCCGAGGGTCGTTCCGCGGCGGTTCGTTCCGTCGGGGCAGCTTCATTAACGAATGGGAGTGGGAATACGTCCTCGGGAGCTTCAGAAAAGGCTCGTTCGGGGCGGGCTCGTTCAGGACAGGCTCTTTCCGCTCGCATGAGTGGGAATGGGAATATTCCCTCGGGAGCTTCGGGCGCGGGTCGTTCCGTTCGGGGTCATTCCGTTCGGGGTCATTCGGGCGCGGTTCGTTTGTACTTGGCTCGTTCAGCCCGCTTATTCCCGTATACGGCTCGGGCAGACCGTTCGGGTTGTCCCCGAAAAATAACAACGGGAGCTTTCCCGCATTCGTCCTGTCCTCCGATGAATACGACAGGATAATGCTGGAAACGCTGCGAAAGTGCCCGCTCGACCGCTTCGGCTACGGTATCCATATCATATAACATATTAAATGAACGCTATCCATATAGTATCAACAGCGCCGTTTTTCGCAAAGGGCGGCAAGGACTACCGCATGGAGGATTTCGACCTGTGGTGCACCGCGCTGTCTGCCCTCTGCTGGAGAAGATTTAACGGCACAATAACGCTCTGCGCCGACAGCCGCGCCGCGCGGTATTTCACCGAGGCGGGGCTTGCGCCGCTCTGGGACAAAATTGACGTCTGCATTCCCGACGACCTCGGCGGGATAGACCCCGAGATGTTCTGGGCGGGCGGAAAGCTGCTTGCGCTGAAAGAAACGCCCGCGCCCGTTGTAATGCTTGACACCGACTTCATTGTCTGGAAAACTCTCCCGTTCGGGCGGGAACTTATCGCCGCCCATCGCGAGGAGCTTTACCCCGACATATACCCGCCGCTCGGGTACTTCCGAACAAAAGACCATATTATCCCCGCGTTCAGCGAAAGCGTGCTCCCGCTGAACACGGCTTTTCTCTATATACCTGACGAGGACTTCAAGCGCTTCTACACCTCGCAGGCGATAGCCTTCATGAAGTCCGCCGAAAAAAGCGGCGACCGCCTGTGCAACATGGTATTCGCCGAGCAGCGAATGGCGGCGATGTGCGCCGATTACACTAACACCCCCGTAAAGACGCTCCTCGACAAGGATCACCTCTTTTTACCGCAGGACTGCTTCACCCACCTCTGGGGCGCAAAGCAGGCAATGCGCGACGACCCCGCGCTCCGCGCCGACCTTGTGTCGAAGTTCAAGGCGCGGCTGCTGTCCGACTTCCCCGAATATTCCTTCATCGCCGATATTATCTGCGCGCTTTGACGGAATATTCCCCCGTTATTTCCGTATAATACGGGAGTAATATTTCGGGGACGCCCGCGCGGCGTTTGCCTGTTAAGGGGGAATTTTTATGTCAATATCCGCGAGAGATCTGCGGAAATACTACAACGTCGGCGGACAGTGCGTCAGAGCGCTGGACGGCGTGAGCCTTGACATAAGCGACGGGGAATATGTCACCGTCGTCGGGGCGAGCGGCTCGGGGAAATCAACGCTGATGAATATTCTCGGCTGCCTTGACCTGCCTAGCTCGGGCAGTTATTTTTTAAACGGAGAGGACGTGTCAGGTCTTTCCGACAGCAGGCTCAGCGATATACGCGGCGCGGGGATAGGCTTCATTTTCCAAAGCTTCAACCTTATCCCCGGGCTTACCGCGCTGGAGAATGTCGAGCTGCCGCTGATATACCGCCGTGTTCCCAAAAAATCGCGCCGCGAGCTTGCCATGGCTGCGCTGGAGAGCGTAAAGCTCTCCGACCGCGCGCAGCACCGCCCCTCGGAAATGTCGGGCGGTCAGCAGCAGCGCACCGCGATAGCCCGCGCTATTGCAAGCTCGCCGTCGCTTATCCTTGCCGACGAGCCCTGCGGCAACCTTGACAGCAAATCGGGCGCGGAGGTGCTGGATATACTTTCCGCGCTCAACCGCAGCGGTAAAACAATAGTGATGATAACCCACAACGAACAGACCGCAAGGCAGGCGCAGCGCCTTATCCGAATTTCGGACGGAAAGCTGAGCGGCTGACATTACGGCTGACACTACGGAGGGATTTTTATGACATTACAGGAAATTATTGACGAAAGCAGCCGCATAGTATTCTTCGGCGGGGCGGGAGTGTCCACCGAAAGCGGCATACCCGACTTCCGCAGCGAGGACGGGCTTTATAACCAAAAATACGACTACCCGCCCGAGCAGATAGTCAGCCACAGCTTCTTCACGGAGCGCACCGAGGAATTTTACCGCTTCTACCGCGACAGAATGATATTCCCAAACGCAAAGCCGAACGCCGCGCACTTAAAGCTTGCGGAGCTGGAGCGCGCGGGGAAGCTCTCCTGCGTAATAACGCAGAACATTGACGGGCTTCATCAGGCGGCGGGCAGCGAAAACGTCGTCGAGCTCCACGGGAGCGTTCACCGAAACCGCTGCATGAGCTGCGGGAAGAAATTCCCGCTTTCGGCGGTGACGGAAAGCGGCGGGATACCGCGCTGCGAATGCGGCGGTATAATCAAGCCCGAGGTAGTTCTTTATGAGGAGAGCCTTGACGACCGCGACATAGAGCGCGCCGTTCGCGAGATAAGCGCCGCGGATACGCTTATCATCGGCGGCACCTCGCTTGCCGTTTATCCCGCGGCGGGACTTGTCCGCTTTTTCGGCGGGAAACACCTCGTTGTTATAAACAAATCCGCGATAAGCGCCGACCGCTCCGCCGACCTTGTGATAAACGAGCCGCTCGGAGAGGTGCTCGGGAAAATTATCGTCCGTTAACGCAGCAAAGGAGTAATTCATGAAAACTGTCACCTATCAGTGCCCGAACTGCTACGCGGCGCTGGAATACGATAATGCGAGCGGGAAATTCGCCTGCAAATACTGCGGGGGGACTTTCTCCGAGGAGCAGATACATTCCCTTTTCAAGGAAAACGAGGAAATGCCGCTCGACCTCGACGAGCCGGAGCTCACCGAGCAGCAGAAGGAGGACGAGGAGTTTTCGGGGCAGAGCGCGCTGTATTCCTGCCCGAACTGCGGCGCGGGCGTTATCTGCGATTCGCTCACCGCGTCGACAAGGTGCCATTTCTGCCACACGCCCGTTATCCTCACGGGGCGGCTTTCGGGCGAATACAAGCCCGATATGATGATCCCGTTCTGCACAACGAGGGAGCTTGCGGAAAGCTCGTTCAGGCAGTACATAAAGGGCAAATTCCTGCTGCCGAAAGGCTTTAAGAGCGAGGCGCAGATACGGAACATTTCGCCGCTGTACGTTCCTTATTGGTTAAAAAGCGCGCTCACCACGGCGCACCTCGTTGCGGAGGGGCGGGTCGTAAGGTCGTGGCGCTCGGGCGACACGCGCTATACGAATACAAAGGTGTTCAGCGTCAGGCGTTCGGCTCAGCTGGCTTTCCTGCGCGTCCCCTGCGACGGGTCAAGGCGCATAGACGACAGCCTTATGGAAAGCATTGAGCCGTTCAACTATGACGGGTTGAAGCCGTTCTCAATGTCCTATCTCTCGGGCTGCGCCGCGGAGAAATACGACGTTACAAAGGAGGAGGCGGGTCAGCGCATAGGTCAGCGCATTCGCGCGGGAGCGGAGGAGGAGCTTAAAAAGAGCATTATGGGCTATTCCTCGGTAGATGTCCTCAACTTCGCGCTTAATTACGAAAAGCAGCAGTACATCTACGCGCTTATGCCCGTGTGGTTCCTTAACTACACCTACGGCGGCAAGGATTACCCCTTTGTTATGAACGGTCAGACGGGGCAGATGTTCGGCATTTTGCCCATAAGCAAGCTGAGGGCGTTCCTTTTCGGCGCGGGGATATTCCTGCTCACGGCAGCCGCCGCCGCTCTTATAGGAGGTGTCTGCGTTGCTTTATAAAAGAATAATTTCCCTTGTCATATGCCTGCTTGTTTTTGCGGGGACAATTACCGCCGCATATGCGAAAAGCGCGGACGGCTGGCTGAAAGACGATCCGGGACTTCTCACCGAAAGCGATGCCAAAGCGCTGCGCGCGGATATCCGCAAAACCGCAAAGCAGGCGGGCGTCAATATCGCGGTATTTGTCAGCGACCTCGGTCAGCACACCGACGACAGCGAGCGGCGCGAGTTCGCCGAGGAGGTTTACGAGGTCAACGATTTCGCCTTGTCGGGCGGCGCGGTCATTTTTATTATGGACATTGACCCCGAAACGCTTGACTACTATGATTACATATACCTTGCGGGCAATGGCTACGAGCTTTATCAGCCGCATATCAGCGAAATTTACTCCGATATGTACGACGCAATGGACGGCGGCGGGCTTTCCGCGGGGTTATCCTCGCTTGTCGGCAGCCTTTACGACCTCGCGGGCGGCGCGGGCATGGACAGCGAGCCTGCCCAGCCCGAAAAGCCGCGTTTCAGCGGCGTTTTAAGCGACCTTGAAATGAAATTCTCCTCCGCGCAGCAAAGCGAGCTCACCGAGCTGCTCAACGAAACGGCGCAGACGATACAGTGCAACGTCGGCGTTGTGATAACCGACGATTTGCAGGGCAGGAGCGACAGGCAGTACGCCGAGAATTTCCTTGACAACACATTCGGCGTCGGCAGCAGCTCGATAGTTATTCTTTACAACGACGACCGCTCCAACATGAGCTACACCGACTACATCACCGCAAACGGGCGCGGAACGGACCTTTACGGCAATCGCATTGACGACATTTTCGACAGGGTATATGCGGGCTCGCTCGGGGTGGAAAAGGACGTTTATCCCGCGATGGATTATTATGAATCGATAGTGTTGTTCTGCCGTTACCTTTCCAATCACACAACGCCCGCCGACAACGGCAATGCCTATAATGAGGGCTTCAACATCTCGTTCGACAGCGCGGATATCGACACGGCTGCATATGTTTTCGTTGTGCCCTGCGTATTCGGCATTATCGCTGCGGTCATTGTAACAAATATTGTCTGCTCGACGTACAGGAAGAAAAAGCCGATAAGCGCCGCGGCGTACCTCTCCCGCGACAGGACGAAATACCTCCTTAAAACCGATGATTTTGTCCGCGAATACACGACCCATGTGCATATCAGTTCTTCCTCCTCTTCCGGCGGCGGTCACCGCAGCGGAGGCGGCGGTCACAGAAGCGGCAGAAGCGGAGGCGGCGGCAGACGGCGGTAACGCGGAATTGCCCCCGAAACGGCGGGAGAATTTGCCCCCGAGGGAAATTGCCCCCGAAGCGGCGGGAAAATTTGCCCCCGAGAGAAATTGCCCCCGAAACGGCGGGAGAATTTGCCCCCCGAGAGGGAATTGCCCCCGAAACGGCGGGGAAATTTGCCCCCGAGGGAAATTGCCCCCGAAAAAATTCACAGCAAAGGAAAATCAAAATGAAGCTTGTTATTCAGAGAGTTACCCGCGCGAGCGTTACGGTCGACGGCGAGGTCAAAGGGAAGATAGGCAGCGGGTTTCTTGTGCTGCTGGGCGTTGGCGCGGAGGACACCGAGGCGGACTGCGAGCGGCTTGCCGCAAAGCTGATAAATCTGCGCATATTCTCCGACAGCGACGGCAAAACCAACCTGTCCCTGCGGGACGTGGGCGGGGAGCTGCTCATTATTTCGCAGTTCACGCTGTACGCCGACTGCCGCAAGGGCAACCGCCCGAATTTCCTCATGGCAAAGGAGCCGAAGGAAGCGGAGCGGCTGTATGAATATTTCGCCGAGCTTTGCCGCCGCGAGATAGCCGTTGTGGAAAAGGGAGTTTTCGGCGCGGATATGAAGGTCGACCTGCTGAACGACGGACCTTTCACGATTATTCTGGAGTAAGCCCGATGATATACCTTGACAACGCCGCGACAGCGCGCCCGCTGCCCGCTGCCCTTGCGGCGGCAATGCCGTTTCTTTCCGAGGGGGGAAATCCCGCCGCCGCGCATTCTCTCGGAAGAAAGGCGGCTCTTGCGGTGATGAAAGCGCGGGAGCAATGCGCCGCGGCATTCGGCGCTGCGCCGAACGAAATTTATTTCACGAGCGGCGGCACCGAAAGCGACAACTGGGCGGTATTTTCCGCGCTGAATGCAACCGGTAAGCGCAGGATAATAACCACAATGATCGAACACCCCGCCGTGCTCAACGCCTGCCGTGAAGCGCAGCGGCGCGGCGCGGAGGTGATATATCTTCCCCCCGACGAAAACGGGCTTATCTCCCCGAAACAAGTCGAAAAGGCGCTCACGCCCGACGCCGCCCTTGTTTCCGTCATGGCGGCGAACAACGAGGTGGGTACATTGCAGCCTGTCGCGGAGATAGGCGCTCTCTGCCGCCGCGCGGGCGTGCTGTTCCACACCGACGCGGTGCAGGCGGCGGGGAATGTCCCGCTGGATATGCGGGAGCTTGATATCGACATGATGTCGGTGTCGGCGCACAAGGTCGGCGGGCTGTGCGGCTGCGGGCTGCTTTACGTCAGGAAGGGCACGCCGCTCTCGCCGCTTATTTTCGGCGGCGGTCAGCAGCGGGGAATGCGTTCGGGAACGGAAAACGCCGCTCTCGCCGCCGCTTTCGGAGCGGCGCTGGAATGCGTATGCGCCGATATCCCCGCAAGGCAGAAAAGGCTCGCCGCAATGCGGGATATGCTTATTACGGAGCTTTCGGCGATACCGCGCTCGCGGCTCAACGGGAGCATTGACAGGCGGCTTTGCGGGAATGTGAATTTTTCCTTCGAGGGCACGGAGGGAGAGGCGCTGGTGCTTGACCTTGACCTTGCGGGAGTATGCGCGTCCTCCGCGTCCGCGTGTGCAAGCGGGAGCGGCGCGCCCTCTCATGTGCTGTCGGCAATGGGCTTGGAGGAAAAATGGTTAGCCTGCCCGCTTCGGTTAAGCCTTTCCGACGGCAATACTCCCGAGGAAATACGGGAGGCTGCGCGGATAATTGCCGAATGCGTCGAAAGGCTGCGCGCGCTTACAGGCAGGTGACATTAAATGAAGAAATTTCTAAAGTTTCTCAAGGCGGCGTGGGTATTTTTCCCGCTGATTATTGCGTCGGCAATGTATTTTCTGCTGCCGTTTTTCCCCGAATTTACCGAGTATGTTTTTTCAAGGGGACTGTTTCGGCTCGTTGTCCTGCCGCTCGGGTTTGTGACAAGCATTATTCCGATATCGCTGACGGAGCTGCTTGTGGTGCTGCTGCTGCCGCTGCTTATATTTCTGGTGGTATTGTTCATAGTTAAAATGAAGAAGTCGCCGCACCGCTTGAAAACCGCCCTGAAAGCGGGGCGCGGGACGGCCTGCACGGCAGGCTTTGTATGCCTGATGTACATGATATGCCACGGCGCGAATTATTACCGACTGCCGATGGAGCAGCTGATGGAGCTTGACACCTCGGACAAGACCGCCGAGCAGCTTCTCGAGGTGTGCATTATCCTTGCGGACGGAGCAGCCGAAGCCCGCGAGGGGCTTGAAACCGACGAAAACGGCTGCGTTGTTTTTTCGGAGGACATTTTCACCGAGCTTACCCGCGCGGGGAGCGGCTATGACGCGCTCGACGACGAGTATTCGTTTTTGTGGGGCGCGGTGTGGCGGCAGAAGCCCGTCCTGCTTTCCGAGGCTTGGTCGTACACGGGGATAACCGGTATGTATTTCCCGTTCTTCGCGGAGTGCAACGTGAATATCGCGCAGCCCGATCATGCCGTGCCGTTCACCGCCGCGCACGAGAGCGCGCATTCGCGGGGTATCGCGTTCGAGAACGAGTGCAACTTCCTCGCGTTTCTTTCCTGTATAAACAGCGAGTATGCGGAGTACAGGTATTCGGGGTATATGCAGGCGTTCAAGTTCTGCTCCAACGCGCTGTACGCTTATGACAAGGAGATGTGGGCGCAGGCTCACGCGCACTGCACCGAGGGCATGATCGCCGATTTCACGGCGGAGAACGAGTATATCAACTCCCACAAGGGCACGGTGAGGGAGGTGTCCCACGCGGTAAACGACGGGTTCATCAAGGCGCAGGGCGTGTCCGACGGCGCGCTGAGCTATGACAGGGTGACCGAGCTTATTCTTGCGTATTATTATTCATAAAAAACTGCCCGAAAGCAGGCGCTTAACGCTCCGTTTCGGGCAGTATTCTATTATTTTGCAAATCAGCCGTTATTCCTCCATGACGAACGCGGTTTCGCCTATCGTGACCCTTGTCCCCACGAAAACGGGCGCTGCGCCGTTCGGCGGGATCTCTTTCTCCGTGCCGTTCGGGAGGGCGCACTGCCACGTTTCCCGCGACAGATTTTTCAGCCCCCACAGCCCCGGGTTGAGCTTGTTCCTGACGACCTCGCCGACAACATTGACGTCCTCGCCGAACAGCCTTGCCCCGTCGAACAGCAGCACGCCGCTCTTTCCTCCGTTAAGGACAAGCGGCTTCGGGTAATGCTTCCCGCAGGGGCAGACAAGCTTTCCCTCGTCGTCCGTTTCCGCCGTCGGGAAGAAGCCCTGCGCGCCGCAGGGACACGCCGTGATATCCCCGCGCAGCCGTATCAGCAGGTCAAGCCACTGCTTCTCGATAAGCCGCTTCTGCGGCTCGAAAAGCCCCGTTGTGAACGAATAGATGAACGCCTCGCGTATGTAATCGGGCATTATTTTCCAGAATTTAATGATGTTGTTGTGCACGCCGCGCACGGGGCGGTTGCTGTCATCGTTCGGGTCGTAAACGAAGATCGGCTCGAAGCCGTAATGCCGCCGCTCCGCCTCCTCGGTAAGGCAGACGCTTTTAAGCACGCGGCTGCCCTCCAGCGGGTCGCCCCGAAGCAGCAGCCGAAACAGCACCACCGCCAGCGAATAGCGGTCGGTGTATTTATCGGGAGCCTTTTCCCCGCGCACCACCTCGGGCGCCATGTAGCCGGGCTTGCCCGCGATGCCGAGGTGCTCGCCGTAGGGCGCGATGTTGTCGCAGTCGCAGATGAGCACGCCGCCGTCCTCGGGGCGGATAAAGAAGCCGCCGTCGTTCATGTCCTGATAGCTCTTCCCGTTGTTGTGGAGCGAGCGGAACGCCTTTGTTATCCTTATCGCGGAATTTACCACCGAATAAAGCCCCGAAAACCTTACCCGCGCGTTGAGTATGTCGGAAAACGGCTTGTATTCCGGCGGGATAATGTCCATAAGAAAGCCGAAGCCGCCTTCCGTTTTCGCGGTCAGCAGCCGCGGCATGAGGAACGCCGCGTCCTCGTTTTTCTCCTCGGTCAGCCGCGCGAGATTTTCGCGGAATATGTCGGGTCGGCGCAGCTTGTTCGGGAAGTACATTTTGAGCGCGTATTCCTTCCCCGCGAACTCCGCGCGGTATACCGTGCCCTGTCCGCCCGAGCCGAGAACGGCGGTCACGCGCGCCTCGCCGCCGAGTTCAAGCGGGACTGTCCCGCCGATTTTCAGCATTCCCATTGATGAATTAACGCTCAATTATGCCCACCCCTTAATAATCAGCTTTGAGATAATTATAACATTATTTTTTTGTTTTTTCAAGGGCTTGTCCTGCCGATCTGCCTTTATATTTTACGGTTAATTCAAGAATATCCATTATAAACTTCTTCGATTCGGTATCAAGCTCGGATATTCTCTCGGAAATTTGTCGGTCAAAGCTTTCGCTTTCGGTGTCCGATACTGTCCCCAGAAGCAAATGGTCGGGAGTGGTTTCCAGCGCGTCGCAAATCCGCATAAGCACGTCAATGCTTGGGATAGATTTCGCGGTTTCAATGCAGGAAATATATTTATCGGAAAGCCCTGCGCGCTCGTTCACCTGATACTGTTTCAGACCCAGCTCGCGGCGGCGCGCGGCTATTCTTTTGCCGAGAAGCTTATAATCCACATACATTTTTGCTATCACCTCAAATAATATGGTAACAGTTTTAGCAATAGTAATAAACCTACTATAAACCATAAATATGACTTGACATATTATTTTCTGCGTGCTATAATTTTATTAAGGCTAACAGCTGAAAATTACTGACAGGAGAATAAAATATGAAAAACCCCCGTAAATTCACAGCGTTTATGCTTTCGCTGTGCCTGCTGACCGCGTGCGCGCCCGCCGAACAAAGCTCCTCACAGCCGCAGACAACCCCCGCGCAAAGCACGACAGCCTCCGAAACCACCGCGACTGCCACAGAAAAAACTACCCCCGCCGAAACTGCGCCCGAGCCTGCCGAACCTACCGCAGAGCCTGTTTCGGAGCAGGATAAGCCTGTTGAGGAAGAAATCGTTCCGCTGGAGATTACGCCCGAGTCGATACCGGAAGATGCTCCTCGCGGTGGACTAAGTGAATTAGCTGCTATTACTACTTTAATTAAATCAGCAGACCAACCGATGGAATACTATACATCTGCCATGTTTTTTGACTTAGGCTCAACAATAGATGAACCTCTTCCTAATTCTACTTTTATAACCTCATGGGGGTGTTATCCGACAGTAATTGCTGATTCTGTAAATGCTAATGCATTATCCGAAGGAATAGATACTACAGCTTATATTGATATCCCCGGTACTAAGCTTTATGAACTTATTGATAATAATACTCCGGTAATGGTATGGGTCACAGAGGAACTGTTACCTCCGGAATTGGTTGCGGAAGGCGAGGGCATTAAGATGTATGACCCGCACGAAACCGTAATACTTGTCGGTTACTCCGAACACTATGTTATGGTGTGGTCACCCTTTCAAGACAACTATGTAACCTATGACAGAGCGCTGTTTGAGCAGCGTTTTGAGGAGCTTGGCTCTTTTGCGCTCACTGTCACAAAAGAATAACACAAATCCCCCGAAAGCGCCGCAATCGGGGGATTATCATGTTCAAATTATTCAAATTAAAAAACAACCTTTATCAGAACCCGCCTCCCGCAAGGGACTCGAAGCTCTCCTCCGCGGAGGTTTCCGCCGCGTTCCCGCACCATTCGCATATCGTTTCGTTCTCGCCGTCCCAGCAGGTGGTACGCCCGCATTCGGCGCACTGAAAAAAGCCCTTTGCGCCGCAGTAGGGGCAGGACGGGTATTCCGAGGTGACATAAACGCTGCCGCTTATCTCGGTGTCGCCGAACTTTTCCCGCGCGGCGGTGTGCTCCGAAACCTTAAAAGCCCATGTCGCGTACCACGCGCCGTCCTCGCGCTGCTCAGAGCGTATGCCGAAAAGCGCGTGATCCTTTCTGCATTTTGTGAGAATAACTGCTGCCTTCATATTTTCCCTCCGCTATCAACGTAATTTTTTGAGTATCTTAGCCGCGTCGGCGTGACCCGCTGCCGCCGCCTTTTCGAAATAAGCCTTTGCCTGCGCCGCGTCCTTTTCGACGTAAACGCCCTTGAGGTACATCACCCCGAGGTTGTACTGCGCAATGTCAAGCCCCTGCTCCGCCGCCGCGCGGAACCACCTGTAAGCCTCCGCCGCGTCCCTTGCGACGCCGCTGCCAAGGTACAGGCACTTGCCGTAGGAGCACTGCGCCCGCGCGTGCCCCAGCTCCGCGGCGCGCTTGTAGAACATCGCCGCGCCCTCCGCGTTCTTTTCGGAAAGGCAGCGCCGCGCGCTCTGGTACAGCGCTTCGCCGTCGTCGGGGAGCGGCTCGGGCGGCTCGTTTTCCTCGGGGATAAAGGGAACGCCGTTCTGCGCGGACTTGCGCCATTTTTTGGCGAGAGCGGGGTCTTTTTCGGTGTGAACGCCGTTTTCGTAGCACAGTGCGATTATGTTAGCCGCGTCGGGGTCGCCCGCGCGGGCGGCTTTCATGAAGCGGGAGAACGCCGCGTCCTCGTCCATTTCGCAGGCTATTCCCTCCGCGAGGAAGTAGCCCGTCATATAATCCGCCGCCGCAACGCCGTTTTCCGCCGCGCGGAGGAACCATTCCCGCGCCTGCGGCAGGTCGCGCAGACCGCCCCTGCCCTCCATGCGGTAAATGCCCATGTAATATTGCGCCTCGCCGCAGTCCTGCAGCGCGGACAGCTCGAACCAGTAAAGCGCCTTGTCGTAGTCGCGCAGCCTGTCGAAATGCCGCCCGAGGGAATACTGCTCCGCCGCGTCGGTGATATTCTTTTTGCTTTCGGAAGCCGCCGCGGGAGTTGGCTCGGATCTCTTGAACGCTATCTCGCAGCCCAAAGCGCAGCCGACAGCCTCGACCGCCTCCGCCGCGACCCGTCCGCGCAGCCCCAGCTCGTCCCGCAGGGAGCAAACGCAGCGCGCCGCCGCCGCGCACCTGACCTCGAACGGCTTGCTTCTCACCGCCGCGAGCCTTGCCGCGCAGCCGTCGTAAAGCGCAACGTAAGCCAGCCGCCGCGCCGCTGTTTCCTTGGGGAAAATATCCGCGATGAGCGCGTCCGTCCTGCGCCTGTCGAGCAGAACGTCCCTGCCGTATTTTTCGGTTATGTAGGAAAGCACGGGCTTTATCCCGCGCACAGGCTCGCCCTGAGCGTTGTGAACGGTGCGGCAGAAGCCGCAGTAGTCCTGCTTCGTTTCGTCAAATGTTCTTCCGCAGCGCGCGCATATCACGGCAGTCACCCCCTTATGATTTTAGTGAATAATGAATAGTGAATAAATGTGGTGTGCCCTTCGGGCACGGATTTTTAAAAATTGCAATCGGCGAAGCCGACACCGCCATTATTCATTCTTCATTATTCGTTATTCATTATTCAATATTTATTCTACCACAAAATTCCCCGCCTGTCAATTACGGCGGGCGATTGATGTTAATTTTTTGGGGTCAACGCCGCGCCGCCGCATTGTTGTCAGCCTCGCGGTTGCAATGTTTCCCGAACCGAACGGCGCATTCTTCCACGGATATTCCGCCGCGAAACGCCGATAATTAACGTGGGGGTGAATTTATGTATCCGTATCCCGATGAGCGCGCCGACCCGATCGACGACGTGCCGATGCACGCAAGCTCCGCAGACGACTGCACGGGGCTCATACCCGCAGCCGCAGACGAAAGCGAGCTGTTCAATTACAACGAGTTATACGATTTCCTGCCGCAGGCGGTCAGACCGCGCGGCGGGGAGGAAAATTACTGACAGTGATATTGCCCGCCGCTCGCTTTGACGGCGGGTATTTTCCCGATTTTCCGCTTTGCGGCGGCAATTTCCGAGATATTCCGACATATTTTGCGGTTGAATTTTTTACTCTCTGTTGAAAACTCGGTTGAAACGGTTAAAAAGCAGCCGCGATTTGTTAACTATCCGTTGAAAACTCCCCGAATATTACAATATTCCCGCCCGAGGTGTGAAGAACGGTGAATAATGCCGACGAACGCAAAAACCGCACGGCAGCGCGCGATATCCAAAGTATCTCCCCGATACGGACGCGGCGGTCGCGGCGGAAAAACACGCCGCTCTTTACGGTGAGTATACCGCCGCACCGCTCGTATTCAAGCGCGCGGTAATACGCCGTCCACCACGCCCCCGCGAGCGCCGCCGACGCCGCCGAAACAGCGGGAATTGCCCCCAGAAACACAGACAGCACCGCCGCCGCCGAAATAAGCAGCACCGCCGCGAAATACGCGCCCCATGTCTTTTTCACCGTTTTCACCCGATTTTCACACCCTTTTCGGAATACATATTCAATATTTTGCCGATTGTGAAGTAAATTTATGCAATGCGCCGAAATTTCCCGCGGGATATTGACACACAAACTTAACGGTGTTAAAATATTCTCGTGTTAAATAACATTGTTAATAAAAGCAGCGAAAGGCGGGTGAAGATATGGATTGTCTGCTTGAAGAGCTAAGGAAAAATCCGCAGTTCATCGGAATGCGGCTGAACGCGGAGAAGTGCGCGCAGCTCATAAAAAGCATTCAGCGCTTCGGAAGTATCAACATGGCGGGCTTTTTTGAGGATATCAGCCCGTCGGAGATGTCGCTTATGCACTGCGCGCAGTCATACGCGGACAGCGGCTGCGCCCTTACGGTAAACGAGGCGGCGGCGGAGCTTAACATTTCCATGCCGGCGGTGTCGCGGACGCTGAAGAGCCTTTCGGAGCGCGGTCTGCTGGAGCGCAGAACCGACGACTCCGACCGCAGGAGCGTTCGTATATTGACAACGGAAAAAGGCTCGGCGCTGCTGAAGCGGAATATTGAAAAGTGCTTTCTTGCGTTAAACGCTGCGCTTGCGCCGTTTTCCGAGGAGGAGCTCTCCGCTATGGTGGAGATGCACTCGAAATTCACGAAGGCGCTGTCCGACTATGTTTCGGGGCTGAAAACCGAACAGAACAAATGACGCAAAGCACATCGAAAGGAGCTTTGACCCATGCTTGAGATAAAAGACATAACCAAGGATTATTCGGCGGGCGGCGAGACCGTCCACGCGCTGCGCGGCGTTTCGATACGATTCCGCGAGAGCGAGCTGGTGTCGGTGCTGGGGCATTCGGGCTGCGGCAAGACAACGCTGCTCAATATCATCGGCGGACTGGATCAGTACACCTCGGGCGACCTTATCATCAACGGAAAGTCCACCAAGAAATTCAGGGACCGCGACTGGGACACCTACCGCAACCATTCCGTCGGCTTCATTTTTCAGAGCTACAACCTTATCCCGCATCAGACGGTGCTTTCCAATGTCGAGCTTGCGCTGACGCTATCGGGCGTATCCAAGGCGGAGCGCCGCGAGCGCGCAAGGGCTGCCCTTGAAAAGGTGGGGTTAGGCGATCAGATACATAAACGACCCAATCAGATGTCGGGCGGTCAGATGCAGCGCGTTGCCATTGCCCGCGCGCTTGTCAACGACCCCGATATCCTGCTTGCGGACGAGCCGACCGGCGCGCTGGACAGCGAAACGTCGGTGCAGATAATGGAGCTCATAAAGGAGATCGCAAAGGATCGCCTTGTAATAATGGTAACACACAACCCCGACCTTGCCGAGCAGTATTCCACCCGAATAGTAAGGCTTGTCGACGGGCGGATAATTTCCGACAGCGACCCGTTCACGGAGGAAATGCCCGCGGAGGAAATTGCCCCCGAAAAGAAGAAAAAGGCGGCGGCAAAGGGCAGGAAGAAGCGCACCTCAATGTCCTTTCTCACCGCGCTCGCGCTGTCGCGCAACAACCTGCTCACCAAAAAGGGCAGGACGTTCCTCACCTCGTTTGCGGGCAGTATCGGTATAATCGGTATCGCGCTGATACTCTCGCTTTCGAACGGCGTTCAGTCCTATATAGATTCTGTGGAGCGCTCCACGCTTGCTTCCTACCCGATAACCATTCAGCAGGAAACGGTGGATTATTCCAGCTTGATGTCCTCAATGATGGGCGTCCGCGAGGACAGCCGCGCCGACCGCGACCCCGACCGGATTTACACCAACGACATTTCGACAGAGATGATGAAAACAATGCTGTCGGAAATGCAGACGAACAACCTCTCCGAATTTAAGGAGTACCTCGAAAGCGACCCCGACGGCATACTTGAAAACGTCAGGGAGATAAAGTACAGCTACTCCCCGAACCTCTACATTTACGGCACGGACATCAACGGCGGCGTTGTCCGCGTCAACCCCTCGACTGTCATGGAGGCAATGATGGGCGAGGGCATGGCGAACACCATGTCGCAGATGTCGGGCACATACTCGGCAATGCTCGGCGGAAACAGCCCGATGTCCCGCGCGGACGTTTGGGAGGAGCTTCTTAACAACGAGATAACCGAAAGCCAGTACGAGGTGCTTGCGGGACGGCTGCCCGAAAGCTGGGACGAGGTAGTTGTACTTGTCAATCAGCATAACGAGCTGTCCGACGTGACGCTTTACGCGCTCGGTCTGCGCGACCAGAGCGAGCTTTCGGGAATGATGGAAAAGGTCATGGCGGGGGAAACGTTCGACATTGACACGGGCGACCTTTCGTTCAGCTATGACGAGCTTCTCGGGTTAAAATTCCGCCTGCTCACCGCCTCGGACTTCTATAAGGAGAACGGCGAGGGCGGCTACGACGACATGAGCGGCGACGAGGAGTATATGCTTGGGGTTATGGAGAATTGCCCCGAAATAAAGGTTGTCGGCATACTCCGTCCCGACGGCGACAGCATTATCAGCACGGCAAGCAGCGGCGGTATCGGCTACACCCACGCCCTGACGGAATACATGATCGAGGCGGCAAATTCCAGCGTGCTTGTTGAGAAGCAGAAGGCTGACCCCGACATTGACGTTTTCACGGGAATAGCTTTCCCCGACGGCAGCGAGGAGGAAAAGCAGCCCATGTCGCAGGAGGAGGCAATGCAGTCGGTAATGGCAATGCTTGCTCCCGAGCAGCTTCAGACCCTTTCGCAGACGCTTATGGGCTCTCTTTCGCCCGAGCAGCTTCAGCAGCTGATGATGCTGCCCGCAGAGGAGCAGCAGGCGGCAATGTTCGGCATGGTCGACAGCGCGGCGCTTTCCGGAGCGTTCATGAGCGTGCTCACGACAGAGCAGATACAGCAGATGATGACAATGACGCAGAAGCCCGCAACGACCGAGGCGACTTACAGCGGCAACCTCGAAAAGCTTGGCGCGGGCGACCTCTCCAAGCCGAACGGAATGTCCATTTATGCGAAGGATTTCGAAAGCAAGGAGAAGCTGACGCAGTTCATTTCCGACTACAATAACCGCATGGTATCCGAGGGCAGGCAGGAGAACGTCATCAACTACACCGATTACGTCGGGCTGATGATATCCTCCGTAAGCACTATCATTGACGCTATATCCTACATACTTATCGCATTTGTGGCGATATCGCTTGTTGTTTCCTCGATAATGATAGGAATAATCACCTATATTTCGGTTCTGGAGCGCACGAAGGAGATCGGCATACTGCGCGCTATCGGCGCTTCAAAGCATGACATCTCCAACGTATTCAACGCGGAAACGCTCATCGTGGGCTTTGTCGCGGGCGCGATCGGAATAGGCGCAACGGTGCTGCTGAATATCCCGATAACCGCTATTGTCCACAGCCTGACCGGTATCGACAATATCGCCTCCACGCTCCCGTGGCAGGGCGGAGTTATCCTTGTGGTGATAAGTATGCTGCTGACGTTTATTGCGGGACTTTTCCCCGCAGGCATGGCGGCAAAGAAGGACCCCGTTGTCGCACTGAGGACGGAATAAATTTCATTTGTTTTGTTAAAACTTGTAACAGCACCGCCCGGGCAGAACGCGGTGCTGCCGGACTGTCGATTAACCCCGAAAGGGCTTTATTTTAATGAATAATGAATAGAGAATAGCGAATAATGAATAATATTGGTGTGCCCTGCGGGCACGGATTTTAAAAACCGGCGGTACAAGCTTTTATTCCGATAAATCGGCGAAGCCGATACAACCATTATTCATTCTTCATTATTCAATATTCAATATTCATTTTTTGTCATAAAGACAGCACCGCCCGGGCAGAACGCGGTGCTGTTCGGCTATGATTGATATGGGAGGAATTGCAAAATGTGTACTGCTGCGACCTACAAGACCGAGGGCTTCTACTTCGGGAGAACGCTTGACTATGAATTTTCCTACGGGGACGAGGTGACGGTAACGCCGAGGAATTACCCGTTTTCGTTCCGCAATATGGGCGGAATGAGCAGCCATTACGCCATGGTGGGAATGGCGCACGTTGCGGAGGGTTATCCGCTGTATTACGACGCGGTGAACGAGCGCGGGCTGTGTATCGCGGGGCTTAATTTCGTGGGGAATGCGGTGTACCGTGAGGTTGACCCCGAAAAGGAAAATGTGGCGCAGTTCGAGGTGATACCGTGGATACTGTCGCAGTGCGCGACGGTGCGCGAGGCGCGGGAACGGCTTTCTCGGATAAACATAACGAATATCCCGTTCAGCGACAAGCTCCCCTGTGCGCAGCTGCACTGGATAATAGCGGACAGGGACGAGGCGATAACCGTCGAGTCGGTAAAGGACGGGATAAAGGTGTACGACAACCCCGTCGGGGTACTGACGAACAACCCGCCGTTCGACGAGCAGCTGTTTGCGCTGAACGACTATATGCACCTCTCCCCGCGCGACCCCGTGAACACCTTTTCGGACAAGCTGCCGCTGAGCCGTTACAGCCGCGGCATGGGCGGGCTGGGGCTGCCCGGCGACCTTTCGTCGAAGTCAAGGTTTATCCGCGCGGCGTTCGTAAAGATGAACTCCCTTTCGGGAAGCTCCGAGAGCGAGAGCGTGAGCCAGTTCTTCCATATCCTCGGCGCGGTAGACCAGCAGCGCGGCTGCTGCGAGCTTGACGGCGGGAAATACGAGATAACGATATACACCTCCTGCTGCAGCGCGGACAAGGGGATATATTATTACAACACCTACGGCAACAGGCAGATCTCCGCGGTGGATATGCACAGGGAAAACCTTGACGGGACGGAGCTTTCGCGGTTCAGACCCGTTGACGAGGAGCAGATACTTTTCCGCAATTGACAAAAAATATTGAATAAGCCCTTGATTTTACGGAGAAAAAATGCTATAATATCATTTGTGACTTCATTATATGACCGCGGGGCACGAGAGTGTCATGAGGAAAGTCCGAGCATCACAGAGCAGGGTAGCTGATAACGTCAGCCGAGGG
>JBJFHP010000028.1:0-5063 GCA_051893715.1 Oscillospiraceae bacterium | reverse complement strand
CGGGTCACTTAGCCGCTTCCTCCGACATACTGTTCAGCAGCTTCTCAATATCCTCTTGTGACATCATGCCGCCCGAGGTTGAGGGAGCGGGCTCGGGCTCGGGTTGAGCCGAATTTGCCGCGAGGAGCTTTTCAATATCTTCTTGTGACATCATGCCGCCCGAGGTTGACGGAGCGGGCTCGGGTTCGGGTTGAGCCGAATTTGCCGCGAGAAGTTTTTCAATATCCTCTTGGGACATCATGCCGCCCGAGGTTGACGGAGCGGGCTCGGGTTCGGGTTGAGCCGAATTTGCCGCGAGAAGTTTTTCAATATCCTCCTGGGACATCATGCCGCCCGAGGTTGACGGAGCGGGCTCGGGTTCGGAAAGTCCCGCGGTCATCAGCAGGGATTCGATCTCGTCCTGCGACATTTTGTTGTCGGCGAACGGCGGTTCTTCCTTTACGCTTTCTGCGCGCGGTATTCCCGAAACATCGACCTTGTGCTGATTGAGTATCTCGCCGATATCGGCGAACGACCCCGCGGGAGCTTCCGCGGCTGCGGGAATTTGCGGCGCGGGCGGCGGGAGCACGGCTTCCGTTATGGCGTTAAAATCCGACAGCGCCTCGTCATAGGAGCAGCTTTCGCCGTCAAACCTTATCCAGTATGCGTCAAACGGGGTTATGCCGTGGGTCTTTCTTATTATGTCGTAGACGTTGTATTTCTTTAACCCCAGAAGCGACAGCTCGAACAGCGTGAACGGGGTCTTGTCCTGAAACGAGCGGCAGGAGAAAAGGTAATAAATGTCGCTTATCGTTATCTCCCTGCGCACGGAGGTCAGCATTTCTTCCTTGAATTTCGTGACAATATTTACGGTTATTTTTTCGTCCTCGGATACCGTGTAATCCGCAATGACGCTTTCCTTGTTCATTACGCTGAAGCTGAGCGGCAGAGGCATTTCAAAGGCGCTGTTGTCGACCAGTCTGTATCTGTTTGCCTTCAGGATATTTCCCATAGCTGTTCCTCCGAAAATGTCAGATAGGTATTATTGATTTCATTGTATCACAAAATTGCATTTTTAGCAATAGCATTGCTTTTATTTTCCGTATGATTGATATTTAAAACAAATTGATTTTTCGGGATTTGTATAATATTGATAAAAATTTGTTTTTAGGCACTAAAAATATATTGAATGTGTTTACATATCAGAATTTATGTGATATAATGTTAAAAGGCTATTACTATGCCTGCGCGCTCGCCGCGCAGGGCGGTCATATATCATCACGTCCCGCATTCAGGGGCAGAAACGGGGAGAATAAACATGAAGATCAGAACGATGCTAACGATAGCGGCGATTTGCTTTGCGATAATTCCTATGATCGCATACACCGTGTTTGCGGACATTTTTGTCACCAACAACGGTAAGGAGGAATTTTACCGCCAGATCACCGATCTGACCATGAATCAGGCTGCTTCGCTTCAGACCACGCTCGATACGGTGCATTCCGATATCGGAACGCTCGCGGCGATGGACGAGATAAAAGCGGCTGCCGAAAGCGGTTCTTCCTCGGACAAGGCGGGCGAGATACTCGTCAGATTTGCAAACGAGAACGCAAACGTTGTTGCCGCGCGTCTTATCAATTCCGAGGGCAAGATAATCAACGGCAGGGACACCGGCAAAATGCTTGAGAATTTCGCCGATTATTCCGCATATAAGGACGATGTTCTCTACATAAAGGACGTCGGCAGCTCCGAAAAGACGGGCAGCACCACCGGCGCAACAATGTTCATCAAGAAAAAGGTCAAGAGCGGTATGCTGCTCATCTCCTACGATATTTCTTCCGCCTCGACCTTCATCTCCAAAATGACGGACAACTCCACGTTCTACAATCAGGGCAAGATGATCGTGGTTGACCCCAGAAACAACTGGACATCGGGCGCGGGCTATAACAACAACCTCGAAAACCAGTACACCTCCGTCGTAACGAGCCGCATTCCGTCGCTCGAGGACGGCGTTCCCACCGAAATAATCAGCTATTCCGCGGGCAACGGCGAGAACCTTGCCTGCATGGTAAGAGTCGGCGGCGAGGACGGTCTTGTCGCTCTCATAAGCTGCCCCGACAACCGCGCGGGCATCTTCTCCGGTCAGGCGGTAAGCCCCATTATCGCGGTAGTCGTTCTTATGGCTATACTCAGCATTGCGGGCGCGATAATCGTTTCCTTTGTTGTCACAAGACCGCTCAAGACTATCGAGGAAACTCTTGTAAAGATACGCCGCGGCGACCACGAGGCGCGTATCTCCACAGTCAGCAACAACGAATACGGCATGATCTCCAGAGCGTTCAACAACCTTGTCGACGAGATAGTTGTCAGCGAGGACCGTTACAGAACCATCACGGATATGTCGGATAACATAATATTTGAATGGAACTTCAAGACGAACGAGGTATTTTTCTCCAACAACTTCAACAAGAAGTTCAGCTACCGCGCTCCGTCCGACCATTTCGCGGACAGCTTCCTGCTCAAGGCTAAGATCCACCCCGACGATATCGACAGGTACAGATCCGACCTTGACGCCCTCGAAAAGGGCAAGAGCTTCGAGCGCAACGAGTATCGTATCAAGAACATTTACGGCGACTTCATATGGGTACTCATGAGAACGGCGACGCTGCACGACAAGGAAGGCAAGCCGCTGAAGGTTGTCGGAGTTATGGTAGATATCGACCGCGCGAAGAAGTCCGAGCAGCAGCTCACCGAGCGCGCAAGCTACGACGCTCTGACAGAGCTTTTCAACAGAGAAACGGTAGAGAGCCAGATCGACAACGAGATCTCCCTCTCCGAGGCGAGAAAGTCCGAAATGGCGGTTCTCTTTATCGACGTCGACGACTTCAAGCACTTCAACGATAATTACAGCCACGCAACGGGCGACCAGGTGCTCAAGTTTGTCGCAGGCACCATCAAGGGCGTTGTCGGCGAATACGGCTTTGCGGGAAGATACGGCGGCGACGAGTTCATCGCCTGCATTCGCAATGCCGAGCTCAACGACCCGTCGGTTGCCGCGCAGCAGATAATCGAGCGCCTTGACAAGGGCTTCGACACAGACGCGGGCGAGCGCCTGACAGTCAGCGTATCTATCGGTATCGCGGTCATCAAGGACGACTATAACACCCGTGTTGAGTACCTTATCGGTAAGGCGGACGACGCAATGTACTCCGTTAAGAAGAGCGGCAAGAGCAACTTTGCGTACATCAAGTAACAAATCGGCGGCATTGCCGCGCGGTCAACAGGCATTCAAAGCGGCTTTTGACGTTTGGTCGGAAGCCGCTTTTATGTTTTTATGGGAATTGCCGACGGAAATAACACAGGCGTCATAACGGATCAAAGGAGGCAATCAATGAAGAAGTGGTATGACGAGGAATACGAGTTCAAAATCGAGGTCACGGGCTACCTCCGCACAACGCATACGGAGAATTACTGCCGCAACGGCGAGGAGATCGGCGACGTCTACACCTGCACCTACGGCTGCCCCGTGAACAAGGACGGCTATGGGATATGCTCGAAGGCAATGATGATAATGTTCCCGATAATGGAGGCGGTGCGCAGCGGCGGCGACCTTGAGAACATCGGCGGCGACGGGCAGTATTCCAAGGATATCGTCTGCCCCGACGGCTGCGTGATATTCCGCCTGACGGCGAAGAAGCTCGGCGACCATAATTTCCACAAGGGCGGATTTTTTAACCCGTCATAAGGGCAGAACAGGCGCGCGGGATTTTCGACCCGTCATAAATACAGAACAGGCGCGCATATCCCGCGTTGTTTTTTATAAGGAGGTCAATATGGGAGAAATTACAACGACAGGCTGCGCGAAAAAGAACATCAAATGCGACCTTGTGAATTTTACGTTCACGTTCATTGCCGACAGGCAGACCGTTCACGAGGCGGTAAAGGCGGCGAATGACGCAACGGAGCGCTTTCTCGAAATAATGGAGGAGCGCGGGGTGAGCGCGGAGAAATTTATCATAAAAGACAACTCCACCGATCAGAACTACTACGGCGGCGATAAGCCCAAATATCGGGCAAAGCATAAGATATCGCTGCTCACAGAAATGAGCGGAAAGACCTGCGCGGCGGTTTACGGGCTTATCAACGAGCAGAAGCTTAATGTGCTCGTTGAGGAGGAATATTCCTGCTCCGACATAGAGGAGCAGCACAAGCAGCTGCTGAAAAGCGCTATTGATAACGCCCGCGCAAAGGCTGACATGGCGGCGGAAGCTGCGGGGAGCAGGGTCGTCGGGATAAAGAGCATTGACCTTGACCCATCGGATAATGAAGCGTTGTACATAAGCGAGGAGCGCGCGTGCAGTATCGCGCCCGGTGAACCGAGCAGAATGGAAGCGCTTGGCTCGCCCGAAACGGAGGAGGACGAGCACGTTAAGATAGTATGGCTTATCGAGTGATTTGCCTTAAAACAGAAGCAGCCCGGGAGAGATCTCGGGCTGTTTTGGTGTATTTGGGGGGAGTGCGGGGGGTGGCGCGGCATTGTTTTTTGGGGTGAATGCGCCGCTGTTTTTTCGGGGGCAATTTCACGGGGGAAAGCCGCGTTCCCGACGAATGATGTTGCTTCTATGCAAAAAAATTCGCCCCTGATAAACTCAAGGGCGAAATTATTCCGGCACTGCCGGTTGGCGGAGAAGAAGGGATTCGAACCCTTGTGGGGTTGCCCCCAAACGGTTTTCAAGACCGCCTCGTTATGACCACTTCGATACTTCTCCGTTGACTTTACAATTATAACATATTACGGCGGATTTGTCAAGACCGAAAAAGCGGGTCGGTCGAAAAGGGAGAGAGGGCAAAACTTCGGCGGGTGCTTTCGACAGAAAGCGCGGGTCGCGGCGGGAAAGGGCGGGGGCAATATTGCGGGGCATTTGTCTGGAAAAGCGGGTCGCATGGGAAAGAGAAGCAATATTTCGGTTGGTGCTTTTGGTAGAAAGCGCGGGTCGCGGCGGGAAAGGGTAGGAGCAATATTGCGGGGCATTTGTCGGGGAAAAGCAGGTCGGTCGAAAAGGGAGAGAGGGCAAAACTTCGGC
>JBJFHP010000027.1:0-5139 GCA_051893715.1 Oscillospiraceae bacterium | reverse complement strand
CTCCGTCGCCCGCCGTTGCCTTAACGTTCTTCGGAATGTAGCTTGCCTTGGGGGTTGCGGTTACCTTATCGGAAGCCGTGCTCCACTTGCCGTTTGCATAAGCGAATACCGTGTAGGTGTAGGTAGTGCCGTTTTCAAGACCGGTAAAGGTATATGTTGTGTCCTTAATATCATTTGCAAGCACGGTCGAGCCGCCGTCCTTGATAACGTACTGCGTTGCGCCCTCAACTGCGTCCCATGTCAGCGTTACCTCTCCGTCGCCTGCGACTGCCTTTACGTTAGCGGGCTTTTCGGGCGCGGGTGCGAAAGGTGTTGCATAAACAGCGTCATCCGGCGTATATTCGCTCTTTAAGCCGGAAGCAGTTACTGACACTACGATAAAGGCGTATGTGGTGCCGTTGGTAAGATTTTCTATTGTAATAGAGGTTTCCTGAGTAGTCTGGAAATCGATAAGCTCACTGCCGTCCCCGGAAAATACGTAAACCGCATATCCGGCAACGCCGTCAACTGCGTCCCATGTCAGGGTCACCTTGCCGTTGCCCGGGACTGCCTTAACATTCGCGGGAAGCGCGGGTTTGGGCTCGACAGGAGTTTCATAAACAACATCTTCTGTCGTATAGCTGCTCTCTAATCCGGCATCAGATATTGCCGTTACGATAAAGCCGTATTTTGTGCCATTGACAAGGTTTTCTATGGTGCAAGTGTTGTCAGTTGTGCCGGTCATTACAGGATTTGATGAGAGGTCCCCGTTAGTATAGATGTATACACGATACCGGGCTGCTCCTTCGGCTATGTCCCATGTCAGGGTCACCTTGCCGTCGCCTGCTGTTGCCTTAACGTTCGCGGGCTTTTCGGGAGCGGTAGCAAAGTACTGGAAAGCGTTAAACCCTACATTTTCATTGTAAATTGCTTCTGCTTTTTCGCCGTTGATGGTTACGGGAGTGGTATCGACGAATGAAAGATTCGGGTCAGCCAAAAGCTGTATATCAACCCGGTACTGCTTGCCTGCCTCGAATATGTCGTTCTCGCTCAGCGTAGTATTACCGCAAGACCACTCTACTTTCTCAACGGAATATCCGCCCACCGTGTCCTTGATGGTGCATTCAAAAGAGGGAGCTTCGCCGGCAACCGGCGCGGTAACCTCCAGAGAGGGAGCGATATCGACCTGCGGGAAATAGACTAACACTTTATCCTTTTTCACATAGTTCAGCTCTGTTAAACCTATGCTGTCGGATTTCTCTTCAAGCTCGATCTGTGAAAAATCGCATATACCTCCGCATTCAACCCCTGCCCCCCAGAGCTGCCAGCCGTCTGCATCGTACTTTTTGCCTGCCTCCGGCGGAAAAGCATCAAGCAAATCATTGCAATGGTCGGTGATTGTTCTTGGCTCACCTTCTTCATCTAATAAATTGCTTACTATATAAGAATTATCATCAATTTCTTCGTTTGCGTTGGGGTCTACTGCGGTAACATTGATACTATCCTGTTCGGTCAGAAATAATAAATTTTCATGAGGATACTCCAGCAGAAAATCCGAAATGGATTTCATCGCATTAGCCTGATATGTGAAAAAAGAGGATGTAACGCCGGTATAATAAGGAACTACTCTCCAGATGCTTTTTGCATCTGCGGTGTACAGAGCAATCAGCGCCTCGTTCGTGGTTTGCCCCTGATTTATTATCTGATAATCAATTAAATCCTTGGTATCGAATTGTTTGTCGTATGTACCATTACCGGTAACGTACGCCATTACGTCTCTGCAAAGGACAAGTTTGCTTTCGTCAAGGTATTCGTTTTCGGTAACCCATGCAGCTATCTCATCCCAGACAGCCTTTTCGGTTTTCATTTCAGAGCTGCTGATTTTGAAGAATTTCTGTTCCTTATCCACATAGCACAGATAAAAGGAATCATCCTTCGTGTCCAGCCAATCCTCGTTGTCTTTTCTGACAGTTAACGTTTTGATGCTGCCGTCAGCCTCTGTTTCCGGTTGCAACAGTGCGTTTCTCACGGGGATATCAAAGGTCTTGTACTTGACGTCAATCTGAATTATGGTTTTGCCAGAATAGTATGAAGAAAGGTAATCATCAGAATCCGTAACGCTGTCATATCCGATTTTCACAATATCGGCACTTAACCGGGTGGTAATCGGTTGAGGTTCGCTGACAGTTTGGATACAATTTCCGGAATTATAATTACAGCCGGTACTATTAAGTTCAGAGTCCCCTTTAAACCATGCAGTCCATGTAGTAGATGATTCATCCATCATCGGTCTCAGATCAACAGTGTCTCTAAGTTCAAAAGGGAAATTGTTTACGGTAAAGTTTTTCAAATCCTCGTTTGTAACAGTGTCAACGGAAAGGTCTTTCGTAGTTATCGCAACAGTGTGATATGGTTTTGCCTTATAACTGTGGTAATTTCCCCATCCATCGTGGTCGTTATATATTAAATACGCAAAACCATCACCGTAAACGGTTTGAAGGAAGGGAGTATTGAGGTAATTCTCACCGCAAATAACCCACAAATTAAACGCGTTGAGGTTTCCTGCAATGTCACTGTTGTTGAGGGCTTCGTCGCTGAACTTGTAGTTGCCATCGTCCCCTATTACCACTGCACCATCCGGTGATATGGTTGAGGAGCCTCCGCTCAAATTGTGAATCGTTATATCGCCGTCAATTGTCGCCGAAGCCGTCAGCGGCAGCGCCGTTGCTGCGATCGAGCCGGCAAGCAGCATGGCAAGCAGCCCTTTCAGTCGTTTCTTGAACAAATTACATCATCCTTTCAAAAAGCATAATAAGCCATTGTCACTGTAATTATACACCATAAGGGAATGTTTGTCAATAGAACTGTTAGTAATTTTTTTAGTTTAAATCCAAGTCGGTATCAAACGCCGAAAATGTATCTTTTGTGTTGACACAAAAGCAGGTAGTGTGGTACAATATAAGCAGCCAATTTTTGCGAGGTATGATATGAAGATAATTACTGCTTTTTTACGCCGCGCCGCAGTATTTGCTGCGGTGCTGACGGTGCTGTGGGCGGCGCTTGTCGCTGCGGCGGCTATCCCTAACGAGCGCATTTATGACAATATGGTCGAGAGCGCGATGTTCTTCAAGGACAAGCCACCTTATGTCAACGAATCGCAGCTGCGGCGCGTTCAGGACAACTACGCCGATGTGGTGCTGCTGAACGTGACATGGAACATGGGCGGCGACCCATTTGTTTCTGTGCTGAACACCGCCTACTATGACGGCAATGACGGAACGAACGACAACGGCGAGAACTGGGGCTTATTCTGCGTCGTTGAGGGCATTGCCGAGCCGAACACCGACTACTCCCGCTACTGGCACGGCATGGCGGCGGTGATACGCCCGTTTATGCTGTTCACCGACATTGACGGAATAAAGCTTATCGGAACGATAACGGCATTCGTATTGCTTGCGGTGAATGCCGCGCTGCTGCTGAAAAAACGGCAGTATTTCGCGGCGGGAGCGCTTGCGGCGGCATTTATGTGCGTTCATATATGGAACATTTATATCTCGCTTGAATATCAGCCCGCCGTGCTGGTTACGCTTGCGCTGCTGCCGCTGTATATCCTGTTTGAGAAGAATGACGGCGCGCTTTCGATACTCGCGGTGATATCGGGCGTGACGATAGCCTTCTTCGACTTTCTCACCTGCGAAACGCTGACAATACTTATTCCGCTGCTTATTGTATTTATAATGAGGAAGCAGGACAACAGGCTGCCCGGGTTCAAGGGCTGCATTATCCTGTCCGCAAAGTGCGGCGCGGCATGGCTTCTGTCCTACGCGGGGACGTTCCTCGTAAAATGGAGCGCCGCAAGCCTTGTAACCGGCGAGAACAAATTCATCAAGGCGCTTGCCTCCGCCGAGCAGCGCATGATGGGCGAAGCCGAGGAGCTTGACCCCGCTGCGCAGTTCTTCCTTGCACCGCTTGCGAATATCTCCACGCTTTTCGGCGGGGTGGACAGGGTAGAGTGGGGCAATATCGCGGCAGGGCTTATCATTTCGGCGGCAGTGTTGGGTGCAATATTCTACCTGTTCCGCAGCCGCGATAAGTTTGACCGCAGCTTTACGCTCACTATGCTGATACTCGGCGTGCTGCCGTTTGTGCGTTTTTTCCTGCTTAACAACCACTCCTACCTGCACGAATTTTTCACCTACCGCGCGCTTGCTTCGTCAATTCTTGCGGTGTTCGCAATGCTTTGGTTCTCGCTGGATTTTTTCCCGAAAAAGAAAAAATCCCCCGCAAAGGGAGGTAAACGCAATGGACGAGCTTGAACTGACTATCCTCATGCCCTGCCTTAACGAGCAGCAAACCGTTGCGCAGTGCGTAGGGCTTGCGAGGCAGTTCCTTGCGGAAAGCGGCGTTAGCGGGGAAGTGCTTGTTGCGGACAACGGCAGCACCGACAATTCCGCCGCTCTTGCGGAACAAGCGGGAGCGCGGGTGGTGAGCGTATCGGAGCGCGGCTACGGCAGCGCGCTCATCGGCGGAATAAAAGCCGCCCGCGGGAAATACGTCATCATGGGCGACTGCGATATGAGCTATGATTTCCTGCACCTCGGCGGTTTTGTTGCAAAGCTGCGCGAGGGGTATCCTCTCGTTATGGGCTGCCGAATGGACAATATCGCAAAGGGCGCAATGCCGTTTTCGCACCGCTATATCGGCGTTCCTGTGCTGTCGTTTCTGGGCAGGCTGCGCTTTCACACCAAGGTACGGGACTTTCACTGCGGGCTGCGCGGCTTCGACAGGGAAAAGGCGCTTGCGTTGGGGCTCTCCTGCGGCGGAATGGAATTTGCCACCGAGATCATAGGCAAGTTTGCGCTCTCCGGCGCGGAAATCGCCGAAATACCCGTTACGCTGAGCCCCGACGGCCGCGGCGGCAGGTCGCACCTGCGGACGATACGGGACGGTCTGCGGCATATTCGGTACATATTTTTCGGGAGCAGAAAATAGCGCTGCTGCGGCAGCCCGAACGGCTCTGCAATGCGCTTTGCCGCATAATGAAATAATAAGCACTCTCCGCTGTTAATGTTCGGCGGAGAGTGTTGTTTTTATAAAAACCGTATCATTCGTCCGGTTGAATGCACACCGAAATACCGACGCGGCAGACATTGTTTTCAA
>JBJFHP010000026.1:0-5152 GCA_051893715.1 Oscillospiraceae bacterium | reverse complement strand
TGAAGCCCATTGACAGCGCAAAATAGAAGTTCAGCGCCAGCGTCTGGAACAGGTAGATCCTGCCCCACAGACCGAGTGCGCCCACCTCGTCGGAAAGCATATCCGCAAGGTAAACCGCCGCGCCGATAAGTATGCAGATACCCAGTCCCGTTATAAGGGAGTTAAGTATCATGCGCTCGTTGAGGGAAAACACCACGATTTTATCGTGCTTGTCCTCGCGAATGTTATTCATTCTGCGCTGTAAAAAATGTCCCAGTATCATCAGCGGGCAGCCGAAAATTAACCCCGAATCGAAGACATTCATGAACGTGTAAAGGCTGTTTATCGTGATGATGTCGGCGACGCTGTAGACATGGTTTATTATCGCCGAGCAGAACACCGAAACCGCCGCCACACAAGCCATTACAAGGAACAGCTTGAGCAGCCTTGATATGCTGTCAAGGCAGAACTCGCTGCCGTCATGCTCCTTGTTCAGCCTGCGCCACATAACGTAGGCGAGCATTCCGTACAGAAGCTGCTGCGCGCCGCTTAACAGCGCATAGCTGACCCCGTACCCCGAGATAAGGTCGGCGGCAATATTCCCCACGGCGCAGCCGAGCGAGGCGGGCAGCCCGAACAGCAGCCCAAGCACGGGAGTGAGCGCGGCGGAGGGCCGCATTTCGGTAATCTGCGCCGCTTCAAGCCGCAGCCGAAACGGCATTGTAAAGCCGAGGAACAGCACCGCGCTAACCAGAAATATGAACGCTGCCGCACCGTATTTATTGTATTTGATTTTCATTCAGACCTCCGATGATCAGAATTTTTCAGAGAGCCTTGCAGTATCGGCAATTATCTTTTCATAATTGTCAAAGAAAACAGATTTCAGAACGCCTTTCATGCCGAACAGATATTTTCGTTTTTGCTCCTGAGGCAGACTATCCATTGAGGAGGAAGTGACAAGAGCTGTCATCATTTTCAGATGTCCGAGCACCTCGGCAATACTGCGAAGCGACTGCATATCCTCCGATGTAAAGTCACTGAAATATATCTGAAGCAGCTTGTTAAAGAAATATATAGCCCGACTGTTATCCAGACCGATAAGCTGTTTGGTTTGTTCGTCCGCTCTTTGTGCAATTGTGACGAATACCGGATACATATTTCCTATTTCAAATATCTGATGACCTGTGCTTGTATTCGCCATGTTCATAAGAAGCAGCTCACCGTGCTGCTCGAATATGTTGTGGGTGTGGAAATCTCCGTGGATCAGGGTGTCGCGCTCCGGAACAGTATGGTACAACCCGATCACAAGCTCCTTTTCCTCGGGAGTGAACAGCTTTTCTCCGATGATATATCTGTCAGTTATCTCTATTTCCTCCAGCATACGGTCAACAAATACGGGAAATCTTCCCTGCTGTGCATGGGTATCGGATAACAGCCTGAGCAGGTCTGCTGCCTTTTGGGCGTATTTATCGATATTGCAGGGATCGCCGCAGATAGTTTCCGACAGCGGTCGGGAGTCAGTCAGTTCATAGACGTTTCCGTAACGTGCGCCGACCTTTACCGTATCAAATGGTATTGCGGTAGGAACTCCGCTGATGAAAGCCGCCTTTGTATACTCACGTTCCTTTATCATATCCTCATAGGAGATACCCTCGTTGAACACCTTAACCATCCGGTCGCCGTTAAGCTTGTATGTTATGCCGAACTCACCCCTGCAAAGAATATGGCAGCCCTCCACATTAACCTGCCGGAATGCCTTTTTCACGTCCATTATCTCGGTAAAGCCTGTCATGCTGAGAATGTCGAACACTTCTGCGGAAACATTTACGATCTGGGTCGCGTCCACTTTTTTCTTTATCTTGAGCAGCACTCGCAGTCCAACGCTGGATATATACTCCAGATTTACTGCGTCAATAATGACATACTTAGGCAGGTTTTTCTCTGTTTCCTGCATGATCTGACTTTCGGCGTCGGCAGCATTGTTTGCGTCCAGTCTGCTGTCAAGCTGTATCAGCAGGACGCTGCCTTTGGTAAATGTTTTCATCGGGTGATCCTCCATCAAAATAATACTGTCGGATTTTCTTCGCATATGCGATTTTTAATTTTATAAAAGAAATACAGAATTGTTCTGTGTTATAAATAATCCCCAAAAACTTTATACCCATAAATTGCATATCCTTATTTACAAAATGTCCAATATGGTGTATAATAACAAATAAGACCAATCGGGAGGATATCAGAATGGATAAAAAATCAACAATATCGGTTTTCGGTGATGATGAGGTAATGCTTCGGGAGGGCGATACAGGCGGCGAGTTGTTCAAGATAATTTCCGGAAAAGCAGCGCTGTATCTTCATTTCGGATAAGAAAACGAGTACTTTATCGGCGTGCTTTCAGAGGGAAAGTGCTTCGGGGAGGTGTCGCTCCTTGCCGGAAAGCCAAGCCCGTATACCGTTGTGGCAGTGGGAGAAGTGATGGCGCTGCGCATTACGGAGGATCAGTTTGAGAGTTTCGTTCGGAACAACACCGGAAACGCTGTCGACATCATGAAGAACATGGCGTCAAGAATAGTTATGCTGAACGCAAACCTCAATTTACTTGCAAGCGAGCTGTCCGAACTTGCGAAAAGCTCCGATAAATCTTCCCGGGCTCTGAATTATACGGACATAACCCGTAAGATAAGAATGTATCAGATAGCAGGACTAACCGGAAATTATTCCGACATGGCATGATTTTCGCGGAAATATTTACGCTTGTTTTGCCTGCCCCAATCCTCAAAGAGCCTAATGATCGCACTCATTAGGCTCTTGCTGTTTTAACCGGTTATTCTATGGATAGTATATCGCTGAAGCCTGTCATATCAAACACTTCCATGATCTCATCACAGACATGGGTGACTGTCAGAGAGCCGTTCGCCGCGTCCATTTTCTTTTTTGCCGCGAGAAGCACACGCAGTCCCGCCGAGGAGATATACTCCAGATTTGCCATGTCGATCTCAAGCGCAGTCACGTCCTCGCACTGCGCCGTTATTGCCTTTTCCAGCTCCGGAGCGGTGGTGGTGTCAAGTCTGCCGCCGAGGGCGAGGGTGAGCTTTTCGTTATTCTTTGTTGTTGTAATAGTCATATTTTTCCTCCATGAAAGTGAAATTATCGGTTTATTTCCTTAGTCGAAATTTTATTCACCGACTTGCTGACTATATCCATCGTCTTATCGATATGACAGTTGCCCGAAACGGCAAACACCTCGATAAGTATAATAATGCAGAGAAATGCACGCAAGAACACATATCAACCACATAATTACTGTATTGCTCCTTATATATCCCCTGTTCGGAAAACAAATCCTCAATATATATTATACCACTCCAAGGACATCGTAAGGACATCTTGAATTACATATACTAGAAAAATATTACACAAATTTATTTATGCTGAACAAAATTTTTTTGGTAACGCAAATCAAGTATGGAAAAGTTGACAAGAGCACTAGAATTTGCTATAATCAAAAATAAGTATCTATACATTAGATAGTTTCTCATGAGGTAGTTTCTCATTTTTTCTCAAAATCGGGGGTAGAAAATGTATATATTGGCAGTAGATGATGAGCTTCATGCTCTAAACTTTCTCATCAACGAGCTGAATAAGGTGTTTCCCGACTGTGAGATACACGGTGAACAACGTTCTTCCGAGGCACTGAAATGGGCGCGGGAGCTTGACAGCTGCGAAAAGCTTCGTTATGCGTTTCTGGATATACAAATGGATAATACCTGCGGTCTGGAGCTTGCAAGACAGCTGAAAATGATATGTCCGGATATAGTGCTGATATTTTGCACAGCGTACAGCGAATATGCGCTTGACGCATTTAATCTGTATGCCAAGGGGTATCTGCTGAAGCCCGTCCGCGCCGAGGATATCCGCCGCGTGCTTGACGAAATGGTGACCGACTGGCGCACGGAGCAAAGCCGGCTTCCGCGGGATATCCGAGTGAGGACATTCGGTCATTTTGAGATTTTTGTGGACGGAAAGGTGCTTGAATTCAAGCGGCAGAAAGCAAAGGAGCTTCTGGCATTACTCGTAGACAGGCACGGCGCAGCGATTTCTACAAAAGAAATATCCGCGATTCTTTGGGGAGATTACGACTACAATTCCCAAACCAAAAACAAAACGACATCTATGGTTTCATTTCTGCGCAAAGCGCTTAATTCCGCGGGGATAGGCGACATTCTCATCAAGGGCCGGAATCAGCTGGCGGTGGACGTTACAAAGATAAAATGCGACGCCTATGACTACGAAAACATGGACGCTGCGGCGATAAATTCATTCCATGGGGAGTACATGACCAATTATTCATGGGCGGAATTTACCACGGGAAAATATTCACAGATGACTAACTCATAGATTTTGCGAGGAGGAAAAAAAGAAAGAAAGCATATTCAGAAAAAAGAGCCTTGACCGCATATCCTCGCCGGAGCAGCTGACCGATTACATAAAGGTCGCAAACCCCGGCGTATGGCTGCTTCTGGGCGGCATTGTCGTGCTGCTTTTCGGCATCTGCGCGTGGGGCGTTTTCGGCAGGCTCGACACGGTGGTAAAGGCTGCGGCGATAAGCGAAAACGGCGCTGTTACCTGCTATGTCGCGGAGGAAAAGGCGCAGAGCGTTCAGCCGGGAATGACCGTCAACCTGAACGGCGCGGAGTACACCGTTTCGGCGGTGTCGCAGCAGCCCGTAAGCGCGGGGAGCGTGCTGTCGGATTACGCGCTCCATGTCGGCGAGCTGCAGCCCGAGGAATGGGTGTACGCCGTGACCGCTGACGGAAACGGCGCGCCCGACGGCATTTACGGCGCGGAAATAGTCGTTGACAGCGTTACTCCCAAGACCTTTGTTATAAATTGAGGTAGGATATGGCTGAGAAAGTAAAAATCAAATCCCCCGTAACAAAGGGCGCGGCAAAGGTGCCTGTAATAATGCAGATGGAAGCGCTGGAGTGCGGCGCGGCGTCGCTTGCTATGGTTATGGCGTACTACGGCAAGTGGATACCTCTGGAGCAGGTCCGCGAGGACTGCGGCGTATCCCGCGACGGCTCAAACGCGCGTAACGTTCTCGTTGCGGCGAGAAGCTACGGCTTCACCGCAAAGGGCTACCGCTACGAGCCCGACGATCTGAAAAACGAGG
>JBJFHP010000025.1:0-5199 GCA_051893715.1 Oscillospiraceae bacterium | reverse complement strand
ACAAGGCACTCAAGGAAAACCGCCTTGCGGAATTTCTGACCGAACACGGAGTTGACGGCACAGAACAGCAGTTTGCAGAGCTCCTGAATGCAAAGGCAGGTGCAGACCACATAATCACCGATAAAGCGCTTATGCAGGTGTCCGGAGGAGTCAATGCCGCATACCGGAAACAGGATGTTATTTTTCGCGAAATATGGAATTATGTTCAAGAAAGAAAGATAATGACAGATCGGGATACGTCAATAGTATACAAGGTTTTAAGTTTTGAATTAGTGAGTCGGGTGTTAGTTCATCTGATACCCTATGTGGACGGTGTTGAACAGAAGATGATACATGTTGATGGTGAAATATTTCTTAACGATTTAAAAAGCGGCAAGTATGGTGAGTTTCGTGCCATGCACATATAACATCAGTCGAAAGGAAAGGTACACATTATGAAAACGATCGAGGAATTTTACAACGAAGCAATGACGGACAAGGCGCTTGAAGAAGCCTTAAACAAGGCACACAAGGAAAACCGCCTTGCGGAATTTCTGACCGAACACGGAGTTGACGGCACAGCGGAAGCGTTTGAGGCTCTCGTAAAGGCAAAGAAGAACGGCAGCCGCGAGCTTTCCGACGACGAATTGGAAACAGCGACCGGCGGCGGTAAGAACTGGGGGGACGGTTCGGGAAGAGGCGTAGTGTTCGAGGACGAGGAGTTAGTCTATCGCTTTAATATCGGGCAAGAAGTATATGTTTATGGTTTGTTTTACGACAGTAAGGCAGTGGTAATTGAAAGAAGTTATCTGACAGGAACCAATTTCGGCGGAGCAGGAATCAAATATCCGAGGTATAGGGTAAAGTACAGCAATGGTTCTACCGAATGGTGCGATCAGGATTTCCTTGCATCCTATAATACCCATGGCGCCAGCGGCTCTTGGTAAAATGAAAAAACGTATACATCTTAACAGATGTCAGCGCACATTTATTTTTTGAAAGGAAAGGTACACATTATGAAAACGATCGAGGAATTTTACAACGAAGTAATTGCAGACAAGGAGCTTTCAGAAGCCCTTGATAAGGCACGCAGCGAAAACCGCCTTGAGGAGTTCCTGACCGAGCACGGAGTTGACGACACGACTGCCGATTTCGGGGACCTTGTACGGGACGACAAGCAAACCGGCATTGAGCTTTCCGATTCCGAATTGGAAAAGGCTTCGGGCGGCGAAGGTGCTGATAACATAGGATTGCAGTTACGGAATATGTTTAGTTATCTATGTCATCTGGTAGCAGACCAGGATGTACTGCGCGATTCGATAACAGGCGTTACATACAGCATTAACTTAGTCAGCGTACAGATCCCGGGGAAGTTTGAGCTGGTAGATATTGAAGGGAAAAAGATGTCGCTCATTTATTATACCGATAAATTGTATATGGCATTATTAGATGGGAAATACCGTATATATTAAAACATTTTATCGGATCGTTCTGTGTTCCCTGCTTTGACCGCTGTTTATAACGGCGGTCATATAGGGAGAAATACTGTTTTTATCGGTGAAATTCACAGGCGTCCGTCGGCTCCGAATCGCAAGCAAAATGCCTGATTTTAATTCGAAAGGAAAGGTACATATTATGAAAACGATCGAAGAATTTTACAACGAAGTAATGGAGAACAAGGCTCTTGCTGAAGCAGCCAACAAAGCTCGCGTGGAAAACCGGCTTTCAGAGTTCCTTATCGAACAAGAGGTCGACGGAACTGCGGAAGCGTTCGAGGCTCTGGTAAAGGAAAAGAAGAGCGCAGGCAGCGAGCTTTCCGATGACGAACTGGAAAAGGCTGTAGGCGGTACATATGGCGAGGCAAGCTTTTTTGGTATATCGTGGTCAGATAACGGCTACAAGTATAATAAAGCTGAAGTCGAATATTTATTCAATGTCAATGACAGAGTGATCGTTGACTGCTGGTTCAGGAATTTAACGGGAACAATAACAGAAAGAGAAATATGCTGCAAAAGTTATGGGTGTTCGCCATTTTACTACCCTAAGTATAAAATAAAATTTGATATTGATACCTCGGACGACTGGTATGAACAGGACTCCCTTGCGCCGTTGACATGATGATCAAGGCGATGGTCGGCGCACATTTTTTTGAAAGGAAATGATGATATGAAAACGATCGAGTATTTTTTCAGCGAGATCATCACAAACACGGAGCTTGCGGAAGCCGCAAAAAAAGCGATGACAGAAAACCGCCTTGCGGAATTTCTGACCGAACACGGAGTTGACGGCACAGCGGAAGCGTTTGAGGCTCTTGTAAATGAAAAGCTGCGCAGCGGGCACGAGCTTTCCGATGAGGATATTGAACAGGCAGCGGGCGGCGCAGCGGATTGGCGTCAGGAGCATTATATTAAAAACAACAACGTACCCGGAATGATCATGTATCTAAGTTATTTGGCGCGAAGTGGCATCGACTTGTACGATCCGAACACAAACACTACATTCACCGTTAAATGTATTTCCAACAAAATCCCCGGAAGATTTGAGTTGATTGATGTTGCCGGGAAGGCGAAGACGCGCAGCTATACTGCCTATTCTTTGTACTGCGAAATAATAAGGCACGAATATCTTTTACCGTGGGACAGATGATTTATCGGATAATTCTGTGTGATTTCTGCTATGACCGCCGATTTATAACAGAATCATATAGGGAGAAAGACCGATTTTATCGGTGAAATTCATCGGTGGTTGGCGGCTTAAAAGCACAAGGCAAAGTGCCTGATTTTTATTTGAAAGGAAAGGTGCCCATTATGAAAACAATAGAACAGTTCTGGAGCGAGATCACAGCAAACGAGGAACTTTCAGAAAAGCTCGAACAGATCGCAAATAAACAGGAGCTTGAAGCGCTTCTGAATGAAAACGAGGTGGACTGTACCGAGGAGCAGTTCAACGAGTTCATTCTTGCAAAGGCAAATACAAGCGGCGAGCTTACCGACGAACAGCTTGATACAGTCGCAGGCGGCGATGAATGTATCGGAATCCCGATCAACTATGCCGATACGGGATCAGTAACGGATGATGGGGAGGTAACCTTTGTATTCAGCGAGCACCAACGTGTGCTTTATAAATCAAAGGGAAATGGCTTGGCTGAAATAATCAGCTGCCGAACTGAAAATCGTTACAAGGATTATTATAAAAAGATATATGGAAGAAGGGTTAAGCTGCAAAAAAAAATTATGAGCCTGCCTGTCTATGATATACGAATGATAGATACAAACGAAATAATTTATGGCGTTGTTCAGTCCTGCCTTGCACCATATACCTTTTGTTCATTGTAATCCAACAGCACCGGCAGGCGGTCAAAAAAATATCGGCATTTTCCCCTTTCATCGTATAAATAAGCGAAAACAAAATCAAAGGCTTTAAGCCTAAATAAATTCCGAAAGGAAAGGTACACATTATGAAAACGATCGAACAGTTCCAAAGCGAAATCACAGCAGACAAGGAGCTTGCAGAAAAGCTTACAAAAGTAACAAGCGATGCGGAGCTTGAAGCGTTCCTGAAAGAAAACGAAGTTGACTGCACGGCGGAGCAGTTCAAAGAGTTCATTCTCGAAAAGGCAAAGAAAAGCGGCGAGCTTACCGATGAACAGCTTGATGCGGTCGCAGGCGGAATTGACTGGCAGAAATGCGGCAGGGATATCCTTGACTGGTTTAAGAGTATGTTTAAGGATTAAACATCTTTTATCCATACCAAATAAGAATTATTCTGAAAGGAAAGATTATTATGAACACAAAAGAACTCAACAATATGCTCTCCGATGAGGATCTGGACAAGGTTAACGGCGGTATCGCGTACTTCGACAGAGACAGCGTCAAATTCAAATTCCAGCCGCCCTATGATTACAAGGTGAAATGTCAGGTATTCCAGATGTCCGGAAATCAGGAATTTATCGGCACGATAATCGGCACGGACATTGGCGTAAGCCCGGACAGAAATGACCCGTATTACTTCCCGAGATACCTTGTTATGCCGGACGGCGGCGATCACGCCGTGCAGGTGTCGGAGCATAACATGATACGTATCTGACATAGATCCTTACGAGTAATGAAATATAAACAGCGACTATAATCCGGACAAAAATTATTTCAGGAGGGATAACTGTGGACGAACAGAAACAGCAGCTGCTCCAAAAGCTAATGCAGGAACACCCGGAGCTCAACGAGAAGCTGAAAGAGCTTCATGCGTACGACTCGGCTGATATTAAGGAAAAGATTATTGCGCTGATAAAGGAATACGGCGTCGAGCTTACTGCGGAGGAGCTTAAATTCCCCGTCAGTGAACTCAAGGACGACGAGCTTAAAGCAGTAGCAGGCGGCAAATTTACAACGCAATACGCGTACCTTTCCGGCAGAACAGGTTTTATGGACAGGCACTCCATATCGGGGTTGCAAGAATCCGAATAATCGGCAATAGCTGCCCGCAAATCCAAACAAACCCTTTTACGGAGCAACAATGAACGGTAAATTCTACATACTGAACCGCGATTTCTGCTTTCGGGGCTACGACAAGCTCCCCTACGCATTGCTTCACCGCCCGCAAAATTCTTTTCTGTCCGTGAATAAGGACACTTTCCGGGCGCTGTCGCTCTGCGACGGGGAAACCGACTGTTCCCTGCCGATTTTTCCGGAAAATGTGCGGAATATCGTGCAGGAGCTTGTGAAAAGCGGCATTGCGAGGGAGTGTGAATACGGCGCGGAGCTTACCGCCGACCAACAATACAAGCTGTACGAAAACCGCTTTGTACGCACTGCGCACCGGTCTGTGACCGGCAACTTTAACGAGCAAGCCGGTGCAGCGGTGATCCGTTGTGCATATCGTCAATGAAACAAGGTTACAAGAATTTGAATTATGTTGCGTGCCATGATTGCACATTACTGCCAGAAACTTCACGGGGTCTGAAAAAAGTACTGTGTAAACACAAATAATCCCGAAAAACTACCAATACTAAAAACGCAGCCAAACAGGGCAACGCCGGGGAGCGACCCGACGCAGCTGCAGAATATACGGTGAAGAGCAGCGGAGATAATTCGCTGCTTTTCATACTTCACCGGTATCTTTTAGCGGATAAACCCCGGAAGTTTGAGGTGATCTCCCCCGGTGGGGGAGGTGTCACGAAGTGACAGAGGGGTAAGTTTGGCACAACACGAAACTTGACCTAAT
>JBJFHP010000024.1:0-5293 GCA_051893715.1 Oscillospiraceae bacterium | reverse complement strand
CCCCGAGCTTCAGCGGCAGACTTGAGGCGCTGCTTGACAACGGAGAAAAGGCGGTAATTTCGCGGCAGTATGTCCCTGCCCTGAAGAAAAAGCTGGGAATAGGAGGTCAGTCATGAAGCTGTTCAAGGATATTATCAGCTATTTCACAAAAATAACAACGGGAACGCTGCTTATCTGTCTGGTGGCAATAAAGCTATCGGGCGTGGACGAATGGACGACCGATATTCTGTGGCATATCCCGCTGCTGGGGCTGGTGACAACGATCATTTCCGTTGCGGCGCTCCCCGACAAGGATTACACCCGCCGCGAGGGGATAATAAGGTACTCTGTGCATTTTGTGCTGCTGTCGGCGGCGGTTCTGATAATGGGCGCAGCTTTCGGCTGGTACCGACCGTCGTTACTCAACTGCGCAGTAATGCTGCTTTATGTCGTGGCAGTGTACGCGTTCACCTATCTCACAAGATACATCAGCAGCAAGAGATCCGCCGACGAGCTCAACAAGGCTCTCGAGCAGCGGAAGCACGGAAAATGAACAAAACAAAAAAAGGGCGGCTTTCGGGCAGCCCTTTTTTTCGTCGTTTTGCATTCGCGTGGGGAAATCGGCACTTGCATTTTTTTCAAACATATGTTATAATTAGGATAACATAATATTATTTTGGTGATAATATGGAAATTATTCTGTACATAATAACCGCTCCCGTTATTCTTGTACTGCTGCCGCTTCTGTTTTTGTTTCTGTTCGTGTGCGGGCTTTTTGTGGACACGAAAAAGCAGTATGAGCGCGACAGCAGATTTTTCCGCGCGCTGCTTGACGGGTCGACTGCGATCATACTGTGGTTTCTCGGCGTTCGTTATGAATTTTCGGGAGAGGAAAAATTCCCGACAGACAGCAATTTTCTGTTCATAAGCAATCACCGCTCAAATTACGACCCGATCGTTCAGTGGACGGTGTTCAAGCGGTTCAGGCTGTCCTTTATTTCAAAAAAGGAGAATTTCAGGATACCCATGTACGGCAGGCTTATCCACCGCTGCTGCTTCATGCCGATCGACCGCCAAAGCCCGCGCAAGGCAATGGAAACGGTAAACCGCGCCGCGAAGCTGCTGACCGAGACCGAAAATTCCGTCGGAGTTTACCCCGAGGGAAAGCGCAGCAAGGAATGCAGGCTGCTGCCGTTCCACGCGGGGGTGTTAAAGACCGCGCAGAAAGCGGGAAAGCCGATAGTCGTATCGACAATTGAGGGAACGGAAAATATTTTCAAAAACATAAAGCGGTTCAGAAAGACCGTTGTTAAAATAAAAATTCTGGAAACAATAAGCGCCGACAGAGTTAAAGCCGCAAAGACATCGGAGCTCAGCGACTACTGTGCCGCGCTTATGAAAAATGAACTGGAGGGGCAGGATAATGATCTACGCACTGTACAATCCGCTTGCGGGCAACAAGACCTGTGAGGAGCAGTCAAGGAAGCTGTGTGAGCTTTACAAGGAAGAACTCACGTTCAAAAGCATGACCGACATCAGCTATGCCGAGTTCTTTGCAGCGCTCGGCAGCGATGACAAGGTGATACTATGCGGCGGCGACGGCACGCTCAACCGCTTCGTGAACGACACCCGCGGCATCGATATCCGCTGCGACATACTCTATTACGCCGCGGGCAGCGGCAACGACTTCCTCCACGACCTCGGCAAGGAGAAAGGCGAACCACCGTTCGTGATAAATCAATACATAAAGGATCTCCCCTCGGTAACGGTGAACGGCAGGGAGTCGCTCTTTATCAATGCTATCGGCTTTGGTATCGATGGATACTGCTGCGAGGTCGGTGATGAAATGCGCAGAAAATCCGACGGCAAGCCCGTTAACTACACGAGCATTGCAATAAAGGGGCTTCTCTACGCATTCAAGCCCACGGACGCAACGGTTATTATCGACGGCAAGGAAAAGCGCTACAAAAAGGTATGGATAGCGCCCACAATGCACGGCAGATTTTACGGCGGCGGCATGAACGCTGCCCCGAGCCAGCGCAGGGACGACCCCGACGGAAAATTCTCGGTGGTCATCTGGCACGGCTCAAACAAGCTGAAAACCCTTATGGTATTCCCCTCGATATTCAAGGGCGAGCACATCAAGCACAGCGAGTGCATTGACATTGTGAGAGCCGACGAGGTGACCGTAAAGTTTGACAAGCCCTGCGCGCTCCAGATAGACGGTGAAACTGTCCTCAATGTTACGGAATATTCCGCCAAAAGCAGCGCTAAGGTAAAACAGGAGAAGCAGCAAGCCGCGGCAGCTACCTGACGGCAAGCACCAAACCACATACAAATTCAGCCCCGCACATCAACGCTGCGGGGCTGTCTTATCACCCGCGTTATCACGGGGATAATAATTTGATATTGCACAGTATAAAATTTTGTGCTAAAATATAGGAAATAATAATATTTCGGGAGGTCGGAATATGAAAAGAAAGCCGGTCATTGCGGCATTGACAGCGGCGGCGCTGATGTCCGCCTGTTCGGTCGGAACCGACGCGAACACTTCACCCGGGGACGTTGATCCGGTTAATCCGGGCGGAACAGTCATTTCGGGAGATACTGCCGAAAGCTCGTCCATGCCCGTGACGGAGGAAAATACACCGCCTGCGGAAAATACTGCGCCCGGGGAAAATGTACTCCCCGCTGTAACAATGTCCGCAGCTTCGGGAGTATATCCGAGCGGATTTTCCCTGACGCTCTCGTCCGAGGCGGAGGAAATACTGTACACTCTGGACGGAAGCGATCCCGCGCTCAGCAGCACCGCCGAGGTATATTCGCAGCCGCTCGATATCGACGACCGCTCGGGCGACAAAAACGTCGTTTCCGCCGTCGATACTGTAAAGATTGCGGGAAGCTTCAACGAGGTCAACAGCGGGAAAGACGGCTTTAACTGCACCATCGGTAAGCCCGATGACAAGTCGGTCGACAAATGCACGGTGGTGAGGGCTGTCCCCCGCCTTGCCGACGGAAGCTTCGGCAAAGAATGCTCTGCGACATACTTTATCGGCAGCGCCGAGGAACATATCAAGGGTCTGGCGGAAAGCTGCGCGGCGGCGGGTTCTCCGCTGGCGGTGATAAGCCTTGCGGTGAATTATGACGACCTGTTCGGCGACGAAAACGGAATATATGTCAAGGGTGACATATTCGACAAGGCGCTGGAGGAATTTCTCGCCGAGGAAAAGAAGGTACGCGATGCCGAAACAGCCCGCTCGCTTGACGCGAACTATAAGCAGAAGGGCATAGAATGGGAGCGCACGGCGTTCCTCTCAATGCTTGAAATGCAGCCCGACGGGACGAGCGAGGTGCTTAATCAGCGCTGCGGCGTCCGCGTTCAGGGGAATTATTCCCGCTCCGACCTGCAGAAAGGTCTGCGGCTCTATGCGCGCAGCGATTACGGCGACAAAAACTTCAGGTATGCCGTTTTCGGGGAGGATTATCTCAACGACAGCGGCGAGGTAATGGACAAGTTCAAAACGCTGGTGCTTCGTGCGGGAGGAAACTGCGCATTTCTCGCCAAGTTCAACGACGCATACTGGCAGTCGCTCTGCGCGGAGCTTAATATTGAAACAAAGCGCTCGCGCCCCTGCGTGGTGTATCTTAACGGTGAATACTGGGGCCTTTATATCCTGGAGGAGGATTACACGGGCGACCGTCAGGAGGAGCTTCACGGCGTGAATAAGGACGACGTTGTTATCTACAAGGGCGACGCCGAGGCGCTGGAATTGGGTTACAAGCTCGACGAGGGCGCTCTGCCCGACGGCGTGACGGACGAAAGCTATTACTTCGCGGAGCTGCTTGATTTCTTCCGCACGCACCCAGACCTTAGAAGCAGCGAGGACTTCGCCGAATTTGAAAAGCTTGTGGATACGGGTTCTGTCATGGACTATTTCGCGGCTGAAATATGGATGAACAACAAATGGGACTGGCCGGGGAAAAACTGGTCAATGTGGCGCACGTTGACTTCGGACGGCGAGGGCTATGCCGACGGACGCTGGCGCTTCATGATGTATGATGTTGAATTCAGCGGCATATGCGGTGAGGGCGAAGCCTCTGCAAACACGATAAAAGAGGACAACTACAAGCCGAACGGTCTGCTTGACACCGACACGGATAACCCTGCAGTGCTTTGCTTCGCATACCTTATGACGAACGACAATTTCCGCGCCGAATTCTGCGAAAAGCTTTCGGGCATGGCGGAGGGCGCCTTTGAAAAGACGCGCGCACTGGAGCGGCTGGATCATTTCACAGACATATATTCGCCCCTGTATGAGCAGTTTTTCGCACGATACCCGGAAACAGGCTCCGCCGAAAACGCCGTGAACGGCTGGTACGGCACGCCCAACTGCATACGCGGCTTCATCGAAAAGCGCCCCTCGGCTGTAGGCAAAATGGTGAAATACTGCGAAAAAACGCTCGGCGGTTAAGAGTGAGGAGTTGTTTTATGCTCCTCACTCTGTGTTTAATGCCCGCTCACATTCATCCACACACGCATATCATTCTCGCCGCGGTTTCCCCATGTGTAATACGGTACAGCCACAGCTTCACAGGGGGTGAGCGTTTCGGGCTCGGCGCTGTAAAGGCTGTCGCAGTCGGACATTCGGAACGCCTTCGCCGTCAGTCTGACCGTTCCGCCAAGGAGCGAGGGCTCCCATTCCCCTATCGCGGGAACGGCGCTTTTATCAATGAGAATATCCCTCACGCTGCCATTGTCCGCGCCCTCAAAGCAGTACACAAGAGGTCCTCTCATAAGCGCGGTCATTCCCGCAAGCCTGGGCATCCTGCTTGTCGCCCTAACAAATACAGGGGTACCGTCAAGGCAGAGTTCTATTTCGGCGCTGCCGCCTATGTCAATGCAGGCATAGCCGTTTTCGGGCGTAACGGAAAGCGCCTTTCCGCCGCGCTTTATCGTATAGATTTTGCTCCATTTAGGTATGCGTATTGCAAGCCTGCCGTTTCCGCTGACAGAGTATTTTACGCTCATGTCATAGGGATAATCGGTGGTGCATTCGAGGGTGAGCCCGTTGGAAAAGCTTACCTTTCCCGCCGCGAAAAGATGACAGAACGCGGTATCCTCGCTCTCGGAGTACGCATATTTTCCGATTGAGCCGATAAGCCTTGCAACATTCGGCGGACAGCAGGCGCAGGCGTACCAGCCCGGGCGCGAGGGCAGGACGTGGGTGTGAGTTGCGGCTTTTCCCGAGATACCGAGGTCGACTTCAAGGGGATTTACATAGAAAAACCGCTTTCCGTCAAGCTGCATTCCCGC
>JBJFHP010000023.1:0-5312 GCA_051893715.1 Oscillospiraceae bacterium | reverse complement strand
GAAATGAATATCGCGCGAGTTGAGTATTACTTCGCGGAAATGCTGTCTATACTCGAAATGCCGAACGCCGACGAATGGAAGCTCGACCTTGTTCCCAACGTATGGAGCACCGACCCCGAAAATCTCGACGGCGGAATGTTAAGGATACCGCAGAATATATGGTACATCGGTACCGCGAACAACGATGACTCGACTTTCGCGATATCCGATAAGGTATACGACCGTGCGCAGCCGATAAACCTTGACGCAAAGGGAATTGCGTTCGACGCGCCCGATACTCCGCCGATGAACCTTAGCTTCAGCCACCTGAACGCGCTGTTCAACGAGGCGTTCGAGCGTTACCCGATAAGTCAGGAAACGCTGAAGAAGATAAAGCAGCTTGACCTGTGGGTAATCGAAAAGCTGAGAGTCGCTTTCGGTAACCGTATCCTCAAGCAGATGAACCTGTTTGTTCCCGTTTACGTTGCCTGCGGCGGCGAGGAGCTTGACGGCGTGGACTACGTTCTCGCGACAAAGATATTCAGAAAGTTCGAATCTCTTAACCTCGCAATGCTGAGAGATGAATTAAAGGAACTCTGCACATATCTCCAGAAGCTGTTCGGCAAAAATTCCATGAAGGAATCCATAGAATATCTCGAAAGATTGCAGAAGCTTTTCTGATAACTTGAATAATAATTGAAAGGAGGGAAAACGGTGAGCGGAAATTACGGCAGATGGTACGACGCGTTTAAGGATTTTATTGATATTTTCGACGGCGACAAGCTGTATGACAGCTTCCGCTCGCTGCTTTCCCGAAGCCACAGCACCATTGCTCTCAACCGCAAAATAATGGAGAAGATCGTCGACGAGAATTGGGTGGAGGCGATCGAAGAGGGGCTTGTCCATGTCGACAACGTAATGAGAAATCCCCGAAAAACCATTGTCAACGTTGAAGAGGTAGTGCCTGTCGCGCTGTCGAAGAAGATAACCGTTGACTCAATAAAGCACCTTGCGCAGCACACAGACCTTATTCAGAGCGTTGACCCCAGAACGGGAAAGATAACGCCGTCAAAGGTGCTTAATGTTCACAAGGAAGAAAGCCTGCTGACGTATGAAAACAAATTTGTCAATACGCTGATAGACAGGCTGTATATTTTCGTTACCAAGCGCTATGAAAAGCTCAAGGCAGCCTCTGCGAATGAAGAGGTCTATGTCATGGAGTACAACACTGCCTTTGAAGCGGGCAGCGGGAACAAAATGAAGATGAGCCTTAAAATCGAAACGGTGGATTCGCTCGAAAAAACCGACGAAAACGGCTCGACCATGTGGGAGCGCGTTGAGAAGATACGGCAGATTATCGAAAGCTACAAGGCGTCGCCGTTCTGTCAGCAGATGGGCGCGAACTATATCCGTCCGCCCGTCATGAGAACCAACGCCATCATGAAGAACGTCGACCTCAAGGCTTGCCTTATCCTGTGGCAGTTTATCGAGGGCTATGACAAGGTTGGGTATGAGATAAACGTTTCCGACGAGGCGCAGAAGCCCGATCAGGCGTATATCGACGATCTGTACAGCCTTACGGCGATAAGCCTTATGCTTTTCAGGGCGTCAACACAGGAGAACGAAAACGCCGAGGTGCTCAAAACAAAGAGCTGCCGCGTTGCCTCTCCGAGGATACTCCGTAAAGTCGGCGGGGCGGATACGGAGGAGTATGACCTTGCCGTAGGCGGGGCGAAAACCTCCGACGCGGCGGAGGAATATTCCTATTCCATGGAACTTCCGCCCGATTCGGAGGATATTCTCGCGCAGATCGAACAGGTCGTTGCGATAGAAACCGAGTTTTATAAAGAGGAAGAACGCAGGCGGCTCGAAGCGGAGGAAAGAGAGCGCAGGCGGCAGGAGGAAGAACAGCGAAGGCTCGAGGAGGAGCGGCGGCTTGAGGAAGAAAGGCGCCGCGCCGAGGAAGAAGCGGAACGCAGGGAGCAGGAGCGGCTTGAAGCCGAGCGGCTCGAAAAGGAGCGTCTGGAGCGAGAGGAGCAGGAGCGGCTCGAACGCGAACGGCTTGAGCAGGAGCGCATAGAGCGCGAACGGCTCGAGCGCGAGGAGCAGGCGCGTCAGGAAGAGGAGCGCGCCGAGCTCAGCAGGATCATGGGCGAGGAGCGCGAGAAGCTCGAAGCGGAGCGCGCGGCGAAAAACGCCGAGGAAGAGCGGCTGCGGCTTGAGCGCGAGGAAAGAGAAAATATCCGCGCGCAGAAGCTCAAGGAAATGCGCGCAGAGCTTGAGCAAAAGAGCTTTGACGAGATATACGCCGAATATTCGAGAGCACCCGTTCATGTTGTCAGACGCGGAGTGCGCCGCCTGATATCGCTGGCGAGAAAGGACGGAAAGGTCATACGCGAGGGTGATTCGGACAACCCGATGCTTATCGAGAGAATAGCCGCAGAAGCTGCCGTGAAGCGCGAGGCGGAGCGTGACAGGGAGGAAGCGGCGAAAATGGAGGTGCTTTACGAGAAATACTGCCCCGAGCCGTCTTATAAGCTAAGACGAAGCTTCAAGCGCATATTCGGCAAAAAGCGCAAGAAGGTCTACGTCATGCCGAAGCAGATGCCCGAGCAGCGTTCTCCGAGGGAGCAGCGGCGTTACGAAAAGAAGATACACGAGCTGTTCAGGAAGTACCATGTAAGCATTTTCACGAAGATCATCAGGAAAATAAAGAAAGAGTATTGATATGTCGCAGAGCAGGGGCAGAGTTTTCAGAGCGGTCGGCAAAGCTGTGGGTATAATTCTTGCGGTATTGCTGGCTGTGCTGACGGCGCTTACCGTTTACATAATGGTTTGCAATATGCGCGGAAAAGCGGCGGAGGTTTTCGGGGTCAGCATTATGAGAGTTGTCACCGGAAGTATGGAGCCGTCTATCCTTGAGGGGGATTATATCATAATAAAAAGGGCAGACCCGTCCGAGCTTTGCGAGGGGGATATAATCTGCTTCTATTCCCGCGACAGCGCGATATACGGCAAGCCGAACACTCACCGGATAGTGAGGGTGCTTGGCGACGGGAGCTTTGTCACAAAGGGCGACGCAAACCGTACCGAGGACACTGCCGCGGTGCTGCCCGAGGATATTATCGGTAAATATGAGGGAAAGGCGCGGTTTTTCCGCTGGCTCAATTCTTTTACATCACTGAAGAAGCTGCTTGTGCTTGCGGTCATTGTTCTTATGACTGCCGCGGCGGTTTACGAGGTAAGAAGCATTGCGCGGATAACCTCGGAAAACAAGGCAGACAAGGAGCGGCTGGTTGACGAGGAAAAACAGCGGCTCATGCGGCAGGCGATAGACAGGGAAAAGCAGAAGCTCTATGAACAGGGCTTTGTCCCAAAATCGGAGGATAACAGCGAAAACGGGCAGGGAGGCTGACGCAATGAATCAGGAAAAAATAATGAAAGCCCGAATGGTGACTGCCATCATAATTGCCATAGCGGCGGCGGTCGCAGCGTTTATTTTTGCGGGGCTGTATTTCGATCAGCGGGAGGAAAACCGCCTTGTCCATATCGAACAGTATGAAAAAAGCATTTCGCAGGCTGCCGATGAGATAGATACTTACCTTGAAAAGCAGACCGACGCGGAGCTTCACTACAATATGGTTATATCGCAGCTCGGCGCGGCAAGAGCCATGATATTCCTTGTTGATGATTACACGGAAAATCAGAAGCTTGTCAACGAGATACATTACTGCTTTGTGAAATACCCCGTACAGATGAGCGAGCGGCTTGCGGAGTCCGCGCAGGCTTTTCATGATATCGCGGATCACCTTGACAAGGGGTATGACGAGTTAAGGGAAATAATCGGGTCGGTGGACAGGCTGGGCCGCTGACGTATAATACAGGAGGTCGTTATCATGTTTGAGGAGAGAAAGTTCAAAAAGGAAATAAAGAAGTGCAGGGCTACCATCGAGGAGATAGAAAGAAAGCGCTCGCGTTCGCAGTCCGCGCTGGTTCAGGCGATACTTCTTCAGGAGGAGCCGAACGAGGCAGACGTTGAATGGTTCAACAAATATACGGGAGAGATAACCGCCTGCCGTAACCACATGACCGAAACGCAGAAGCGGCTTGACGCATTTATGGCGGAAAAGCAGGCGAAAAAGGATAAGAAAAACAAGGATAAGTGACAGCGTTCCGCACAATGCAAGGAAAGGAGGCGTCTGCTGTGGAGCAGGAAAACAAGTCACGCCCGCATTACGGGAAACTGGTCGTATATCTGCTCGGAGCGGCGGGCGCTCTGGTGCTGCTTGTCCTTTCATTCACCACGTTCGGCTGGTTTACAAACTCGCCCACGGTCAGCGGCAGCATGAACGGCGTGACTGCGGTAAACGGAGTATTCGAGCTTGCGGCGGTCGGAAGCAGCGGAAAATATGACAGCTATTTCAATGCCGACGACGGAGTAAACCTTACCGATATCGCGGAGGACGGCGCGGGTATAATTGACCCCACCGCAACGGGAAGCGGCAAGACCGAAATAAAGTGGATGATGAACAGCGAAAGCAACTTCGGCAACATTACCGAGGACGGGATACAGCCGGGCAGCAGCGGGAAGCTTTCGTTCTATGTGATAGCAAAGGAGAACACCGACCTTGACCTGACATTCTCGCTTGATACGATACTTTATACCGCCGACGCGGAGCCTCTCGGGGCGGATAACCCCGATAATTCGGAGCACATTATACCCGATACCCGCGCGGTGACAAGGCTTGTCGGAGGGCATATCCTTTTCTTCAAGAGCTTTGACGAGGTGAGCGGGGTGTATTCCGACCGTATCACGGACGAGTTCACATTTGTCAGGGACTACGCGCAGGCAGACACGGCGTATAAGGTGGATATTTATTGGGTTTGGCCCGAGGTAATAGATCAGCTGCTGCTTCCGCAGGGCGACGATCTGCTGACATTCAGCGGGCTTGACAGGATAATCGCGGCGGGTGACGCGGTGGTAACGGAAAGCGGGCAGTCACTTTTCTTTCCCGAGAAAATAAGCGGGCTGACGGAGTGCCTTGAAAATGTGGCAAAGGGCTCGGCGGACGCTGCGTTCAGCACGGATAAACACCGTATCCTTAACGCAAAATGGAACGAGGCGGATCAGATGATCGGCACCGAGGTGGGTTACATTGAGTTGATTTTAACAGCCGATTTAAGTCGGACGGGCAGCACATAAACGTGGGGGATCGCAGTGAAAAACAAGAAGGTAAGGCTTAAACGAAAAGCCCTGTTAATAACGGCGATATCGCTCACGGCGGCATTTGTCCTTTCGACGACGGTGTATGCGTGGTTCACAAATCAGCGCA
>JBJFHP010000022.1:0-5370 GCA_051893715.1 Oscillospiraceae bacterium | reverse complement strand
TTCGTTCCGCACTTTTTAAGAAACTCCGTTCCCTCGTCGGACATCACATGGTCAATGAAGCTTTGGGGCAGCGTCAATCCGTATTTAAGAACGTATTTCCAGGTATCCCTGTCCCATCTGTATAATCCGTCCGTGTAGGTGTACGGACCGAGAAGAAGTTTTTCCGGCTTGAATGGGTGAGTGTATGCCCCAAGAGCCATAAGCGACGGCTCTTTAGTCTGTAAATACGCTATAACCTTTGCCGGAACAGTATATCCGTCCTGCACATAATCGAATATGCTCTTTTTTCCAAGCCGCAGTTCTTTATATGGCGTTATGGTTATACTCGGGCGATTTTCAGAACAGCCGCATTCTGTTTTTACTGTGTCATATCCTATTCCGCAGATAACGATATACGCTCCTGTGTCCTCCGGAACATTCGCGCTGCACGGCACGGAGGTTTTCAATTCTTCCGGGGTCATTTGCAGTATTCGCTCCACTTCCGTCGTATCAAACAGCTTGTAGCTTTCGGGGTCAATGGCTATTATGCGCGCCGTGGCAGTATTGCCGTTATTGAGCGGTATTTCTATACTATCGCCAATATGTATTTCTTCGCCGGCGGCTGTTGCGACATAAATAATTGTAAAATCATCGGTCAGTTTGTTTGAAAATATTATTCTCATTTTGTTACCCAAGTTTCATCGTAATAATCGTTTCTTATCCACCAGCCGTTTCCGTCCACAAAACCGTTTCTAAGCATAAACGGCTTTACTATGTAGTAATAGCCTTTCCCTTGATTTCCGGAGCTTCTTCAACCGTAAATGCAAACATTATATCACCGCCTTTATTCTATTATAGCATATTTTTACGGTTATTCTGTCCCATTTTATACCCAATTTAAGTTTTATGAACACAAGAAAATCCCCAAAAATCAAGCAGATTTCAGGGGATTTTGTTCAGAAGATCGCTCAATATTAAAAACCGCCGCAGGAAACCCACGGCGAAATATCAGAACCTCCATACAATTTCGATTTTATCATCCCATAGCAAAATCTTGTGAATAAACTGCTTCGCAATAGCGTTTCGGCTCTCAATGGGCATTGCGTCAAACTCCGAAAGCAGCGGCAGCACGTCCTTGTATGTAAGCCGCTGCGGTGCGCCTGCGGAGTACCCCCTTATCTCCGCTTCAATTTCCCCGCGCTCCTTAATAAGCGCCTCAAGCTTGTCCTCAAGCACCTTTCCGATTGCCGAGGAGGTTGCCGCTATCTTGTCAACGAGGTTGTCTATCTGCGAGGAAACATTCTCCAGCCGCATTTTCAGCTTGTTTACGGCAGGGCTTTGCACGGGCTTGTCCGATTCTACCGAAATATCCCGTATCTCCTCAAATTTTTGGAAGAGCTGCTCCAGTACAGCCTGCTCGACATCATCAATTCTTGGATTGCCGCTGAAGCCCCCGCAGACGCCTTTGTTCGCCTTGCCCGAGCAGTAGAAATAGTCCTTGTTGATGACCCGCAGAGCGTAGCCGCAATTGCCGCATTTAATCAGCCCCGTGAGCCACGAGCGCGTGCCGGTTTTGCCCTTTTTAAGCTGCTTGTTCCCGTCAAGCTTGTGCTGAACATCAAGCCATACCTGCGCGGGAATAACCCCGTCATGCAGCCCTATTGTCAGAACGTGGTCTTTGACATCGGTGTACTTGCGTTCGTTCGTGGTGCGCTTTCCGTACAGAAAACAGCCGTGCTCCCCCGTAAACTCCTCAACGGGCGTGGGTATCTTGCAGCCCTTTTCCTTGTAATAATGGAATACATCGGTGTCCGCCATGACGTATGACGGATTGCGGAGAATGCGGCTTATCATGTTGCTGTCCCACGAGGAGCCGTTCGGGGACAATATTCCGTCTGCGTTAAGCTGCTTTGCAATATCGCCAAGCGATGTCCTTTCCTCGCGGTACGCGTCGTACATAAACTGCACGGTGGGCATATCGGTGTTCGGCATTAGCACCGAGGTCTTGATACCGCCGAGGGTTGTGGGCGATTTATCAAAGCCAAAGGTAGGCGGACCGCCGAGGTACAGCCCCTTTTCGCCGCGAGCGTAGTAGTTGTCCTTTACGCGCATGAGAATATTCTCGCGCTCCAGCTCCGCGAAAACCATGATTATGCCAAGCATAGCTCGTCCTATTGCGGTGGAGGTGTCAAAGGTCTCCACGGTGGAGGCAAACTCCACGTTGTACTGCCTGAACAATTCCATAAGGTTGGAGAAGTCGTGCAGCGAGCGGCTTATTCTGTCCAGCTTGTAGACGATAAGCTTTGTTATTATGCCGCGTTTGATATCCGACAGCAGGCGCTGAAATTCGGGCCGCTCAATGTTCTTGCCGCTCCAGCCCTTGTCGGTGTAGATCCTGTATTCCTGCTCCGCGCCCACGAAGCGCTTGCAGAAATCAATCTGCGTATCTATCGAGATACTGTCTTTTTTGTCTATACTTTGTCTTGCATAGATAGCCGTCATTTTGTCGTCCTTTTAGCGGTCAGGCGGTTTGGCGCTCTGATTTGCTCTCTGCGTAGCGGAGAAGCTCGCGATACACGCCTCTTGACGCTTCGGCTTTTGCCTTTTCTTTCTGTGCGTCCGAGGACGCGGAGTATGTATTTACCACGGTGTATTTAGTTTTCACAGATAACCGGTCCTTTCTGTCTTTGTGGTATGTTTGTGTTATCTCTTTGGTAAAAACTGTATTACCATGGTTATAATATATTTTTTTATTTTCTAATATATGCAAAATAAGTGTAACAAGGACAACACCACACGGGTAGTAAGGTTATCCGGCAATGTCGAGCGCAGATTTCTGGTGTTTGATATAAAAAGGCTTGAAAGCAGGTATGGGAAGATTACCCTCTGAAAATACAGAGGGAGCTTTTTGTTACTTAATTACATGATGTGGCGTGGGCAATGTCTGCAATATATGTATCATATTTGGGACAGTAACGTCTTGACATCGAGTGCTTGCTGTGCTATAATTGCTTTTAGAAAGAATTAGTCACTTATGAATACATGAACTCCATTTAGAAGCCGATTCATAAAACAGGCGTATCAATTTATTCTGTGAATGTAAGCACGAACACCCGACGGGTATTCAAAAAGGCAACAACGGGATTAACCCGTTTAATAAAAGGAGGTATTTATATGAAAGCACACAAAATCCTCGGCATTCTTGCCGCAATTGCGCTCGTGATCTTTGGGTTAGCGTTCCCTGTTCCGGAAAAGCACCTGCGCGTCAGTTTGTATTCACACAATAACAACTGGATGGAAGCGGGCGAGGAGTATGTAGGCGGCGACGCTTACAACTATCAGATGGAAGCTTCCCTTAAGGCAGGCTGGGTCAGCGGTGTATTGGCTGTGAAAGCTATATGCGCTTCTTCGGGTGTACTGTTGTTCTTCCTTATTCTTATGTCTGAAAGTCACGAGAAAGAAGTCAGAAAACAAAACGAGCTTCTGGAAAAGGTTATTTCAAGCCAAAACAACCTAAACGTGGGCGCTCCAAATCAAGAACCAAATGCTGCTCCCGTACCACAGGAATCACAAACCACATAAGCAACAAAACTCCCCGTATGAAATGTTTCGTGCGATGGCGATGTCCGCAAACCCGCCCTTTTCCGACACCTCTTCGCCTCCCGCAAACCGCCTAACAATCCCCCCTCCCATCTATATCGAGTGTTGACAGCATCGACTGGAAGGAACCCACCCCCGAAGAAATTAAAACCCGCATACTCGACAAAACGAAATCGGGATCTATCCTGCTTTTCCACAACGACCTCGAAAACACAACCGAGGCGCTCCCGCAGATACTTACGGAGCTCAAATCCCGCGGGTTCGAGTTCGTCCCCGTGAGCGAGCTTATTTACAGCGATAATTACACCATTGACGCCAACGGAGAACAGTCGCCGATCGTGCAGAGCAGCTTAGGCATTACGGGAATTTCGGATATAACAGGCATTACCGGCATTTCCGACATATCCGGTATGTCCGAGGAGGATATCCGCGCCGTTATCGCGCAGAATGCCGATAAGCTTGCCGCCGCGGGCTTCACCGAGGAACAGGCTCTCGCTGCGGCAGCGTCACTCAAGGGCGGCAATATCCCCGACGAGGTACAGGCGGTCATTGCGCAGCTGACCGACGCCGTTCCCGTATCGGCAGGCGACGCGTCCTCCGAAACAGCAGCGGAAACTGCCGACAACACCACAGAAACAGCCGACACGACCGAAATATTCGACACAGCCGACCTGACCGAAACAATTGAAACAGTCGAAACAGCCGAAACGAACGATTCCGCCGAAGCAGCCGAACCGCCCGTTAAATAAACGCGCCCCGCGCAAATTGAATGCGCGGGGTCAATTTATTCGTCATTATCGGGGCTTTTGTTGTCAGATTCCGCGCCCTTTGTGCGCTCGCTTATTATATACCGCGGGCGGTGCTTGACCTCCATGTATATCTTGCCGATATACTCGCCGATAACGCCGACGGAGATAAGCTGAATGCCGCTCACAAAGCAAATAATGCATATTGTGGAAGCCCACCCCGATATCGTCTGCCCTAGTATCGCCATGACGATCGCCCATATTATTCCGAGGAAGCTAAGCGCCGCGACAAATATGCCGAAGCCCGTGATGATCCTTATCGGCTTGACCGAAAGGCTCGTTATTCCGTCGAACGCAAGCGCAAGCATTTTCCCGAGGGGATAATGGCTCTTACCCGCAATGCGCTCATGCCGTTCATAGCTGACGCTGGTGCTCTTAAAGCCGACAAGCGGCACCATTCCGCGCAGAAAAATGTTTACCTCCTTAAAATTCGCAAGCTCGCGCAGAACGCGGTTGCTGATAAGGCGGTAGTCCGCGTGGTTAAAGACCACCTCCGCGCCCATGGCGTTCATCAGCTTGTAAAAGCTTTCGGCGGTGAACCGCTTGAAGAATGTGTCCGTGTCGCGCTTCGAACGCACCCCGTATACCACCTCGCAGCCGCCGAGATATTCGTCCACCATTTTATCCATCGCGTTGATGTCGTCCTGCCCGTCGCAGTCAATGCTTATCGTGATGTCACAGTTGTCCTTTGCTTCCATAAGCCCCGCGAGGACAGCATTCTGGTGCCCGCGGTTGCGCGACTGCGATATGCCGATGAAGTGCTCGTCCTTTTCCGCAAGGGAGCAAATTATCTCCCATGTCCTGTCCCTGCTGCCGTCGTTGACAAACATAACGCGGCTGTCCTCCGATATCTTTCCCTCGGAGGAAAGCTGTAATATTTTATTAAGAAACATCTCCGATGTTATCGGGAGCACTTCCTGCTCGTTGTAACACGGAATAACAATAATTAGCTTTGGTGCCATAAAAGCCGCCTTTCCTGTGAACG
>JBJFHP010000021.1:0-5388 GCA_051893715.1 Oscillospiraceae bacterium | reverse complement strand
AAAAAATGAATATTGAATAATGAATAAAGAAGAATGAATAATAGCGGTATCGGCTCCGCCGATTGTTCTAAAAAATATGATTATGCCACACTTTCAAAAATCCGTGCCCGCAGGGCACACCACAATTATTCATTATTCACTATTCATTATTCACTATTCATTATTCATTAAGATAAGCACTGTTTTTATGGTTTATCGACAGACCGCGACCCACCCTGTAACGGGGTGGGTCTTTTTGTGTATATTCCCGCCGCAATGTGTCAAAATAAGTACGCATTCACCGAAAAAGGGGGAATATTCAATGGAATATGTCAAAAAAGCAGTCGGGCTGCTGCCCGGATTTGCGCTTGCGCTGGCGATTGCGGCGGCGGCAAGGCTCACGGAAAGCCTCCTGCCGATCCATTTGATCGGCGCTTCGGTCATCGCGCTGTTCTTCGGAATGATATTAAATCATTTCCTTAAACGGCACACCGCATTCGCCCCGGGCGTTAAATTCACGTCGGGGAAAATACTGAAGCTGGCGATAATCCTCCTCGGCGCAAGCCTTGATATCCGCGTTGTGCTGGACGTCGGGAAATTGTCGCTTTACGTCATGCTGTTCACCCTGCTGACCTGCTTCGGCGGCGGCTATTTCGTGGGCAGAGCGCTCGGTATAAACCGGAAGCTCTCCAACCTTATTTCCGCAGGCACGGGAATATGCGGCGGCTCGGCGATCGCCGCTATTGCACCCGTTATCGACGCGGACGACAGCGATATCGCTTACGCAATGTCGGCAACCTTCCTCTTTGACATGGCGATGATAGTGCTGTTTCCCGTTATCGGCGGGGCAATGGGGCTGTCCGATATGGCTTACGGCTTGTGGGCGGGCACTGCCGTTAACGACACGTCAAGCGTTGTCGCTGCGGGGTACGCATATTCCGAAGCGGCGGGAGATTTCGCTATGATGGTAAAGCTCACCCGTACCCTTTCGATAATCCCAACGGTGGTCGTGTTCGCGCTTATCTCCGCGCATATAAAGCGCCGTGAGGCGGGCGCGTCCGCAGAAGCGGTGCAGAAAGTAAGGCTCGCCGGAATTTTTCCGTGGTTTATCCTCGGCTTTCTCGCCCTCACGGTGATAAACAGCCTCGGCTTTATCCCTGCGGCGGCTTCGTCGTTTATGAAGGAAGCAAGCAGGTTCCTTATGGTTGCAGCGCTCGCGGCGATAGGGCTGGGGACAAGCTTCGGCGAAATGAGAAAATCGGGCTTCGCGCCAATGCTGCACGGCTTTATTATTTCCGCGCTTGTGGTGATAGTCGCGATAGCGGTCGAGTTTTTCATGGGGTTGGTGTGACCCGCCGTCAGCGCACCGCGAATTTCATATTCATTATTCCCGCGCCGGTGGTGATAGTCGCGATAGCGGTCGAGTTTTTCATGGGGTTGGTGTGACCCGCCGTCAGCGCACCGCGAATTTCATATTCATTATTCCCGCGCCGGTAGTGATAGTCGCGATAGCGGTCGGTTTTTTTATGGGGTTAATGTGACCCCGAAAATCCCCCGAATGCCCAAAAAGTGCCGACAGCGCGGTTAATCTCTGCCTGTCGGCAAGTCACACAGCAGTAACTGCGGTAAATCCCACGGCGGCAACAGCGGCAAAAACTCCGCAGAAACTGCCGCATTTATGTCCCGTTAACCACACAAAACAGGCTTTACAACTGCCCGCGGATATGGTAAAATAAAAAGAGAGCCTATCAAAAAACCGCCCTCTCGGGCGGCTGTGCGGCGAATTGATTATCCGTGGTTATTCTGCGGAGGAGGTTCTTTTCGCCATTTCGTTGTTGTACTCCGTGCGGGTTATCTCTCCGTCGCGGAGGAGGTCGGCGAGCTCGTCGTCGGTGTAGGTGTACAGCTCGTTGAGGTCGTCGGAGGAGTCGTCCGAGCTTTCGGCGGCGTATTCCCCGAGGATATTTACGCTCCCGTCGTCGGTCGCGGCGTCCTCGGCAAGGTATTCCTCCGCCTCGCTGCTCAGCTCAACGGTGTCGAATTTGCGTACCTGCGGCACGGTTTCCCCGGGGGCGTTTTCGGAAACAGCTTTGCTCTCCGTCTTTTCCGTCATTTCGGTGGTCTTTACCCCCGAAAGCTTTACCTGCGCGGCATTGGTGTTGATAGTCATGTCCATTGTGGTTACCTCCGATGTCTTTGTTAGCGTAATTATAATCCCGTATTGTGTGAATACAATGAAATAAGTGTGTCAATTTAACGAAATAATGCACAGAGTATAAGTGCAATGTGAAACATTGTCGCAAAATAAGACAATCGCATTTTGCGACAAAATTACCAAAAATGACAAAACGGACAAAAAAGGACAAAAAAGGACAAATGACAAAAAGGACAAAAGGAAGTGCTGAAATGATTAAATATTACATATTCGACATGGACGGAACGCTGTGCGAGAGCATGGGCTGCTGGCGCGCCGAAACCGCCCACATTCCCAACTACCGCGACCCTGCCGCAATGGACATAGCCTACAACAATATGCGCCGCCGCTACCGCGACGAGATCGAGCTGCGCGCGGGGGCAAGGGAGCTGCTGGAAAAAGCGCGCGCCGACGGGATACGCTGCTGCATAGCGAGCGCGACCGCGCGCGATGTTGCGCAGCCGTTCCTCGACAAGACGGGAATAATGGAGTACATGGACTTCTATATCGACTGCCACGAGATCGGCGTTTTCAAGGAGCGCCCCGATATTTACCTGCTCGCGGCGCAGCGCTTCGGTGCGCAGATAAGCGAGTGCGCCGTTTTCGAGGACTCGGAATACTGCGCCGAAACCGCAAAAAAAGCGGGCTTCTACGTTGTCGGCGTTTACGACCCGACCACCTCCGCCGAGGGCGACACCGCCGCCTTTTCCGATATGTACATTATGAGCCTTGAGGATTTCAAGGGGACAAATTGACCCCAGAATATCGAAAATGCTTCATGCAATGCCGAGGATCTCAAGGGGACAAATTGACCCCAAAATATCGGAAAAGCTTCAATGCAATGCCGAGGATATCAAGGGGACAAATTGACCCCAAAACATTATTCGGAAAACCAAAACGCCGCGGAATGCCGATGCAAGGCTACCGCGGCGTTATTGATGTCAGTCCTTCGACTTGTAATACAGCATACAATGGCAGTAGCCCTCGAAATCGGGATCGGCAATCTGCTTTTTGAACTCCTCGCACATACACTTGTTTTCGGGGGTATGCTCGCGGCGGCAGGGGCAGTAGCCGCCCGTCTTTTCAAGCCCCTCGCGTATCAGCCTTACGACCTCTTTGTCCTCGTTTTCCTTAACAGCCATATTTCCTCCCGTACAGCAACGCTCTGTCCGCCCGAGCGGGGGCAATTTCCTGCCAAAGCAGCGCTATCGCACCCGCAGCGGGACATTCCGATAAATCCGATATACCAAAACAGCGGCGCAAACGCACCGCTGTTCTTTTTTGTCAAAACGATATCAGTCTATCTCAACGGATATCTTCTCGTCAGCTCTCACTGCACCCGCGCGCATTACAGTGCGGATAGCCTTGGCGATCCTGCCCTGCTTGCCGATAACGCGACCCATATCATCGGGGGCAACGTGAAGGTGGTAAACGATAACGCCCTCCTCGTCGGGTGCGTCAACCGTCACCTGAACCGCGCTCTTGTCCTCAACAAGTGCGGTCGCCAGTGTGATAAGAAGCTCTTTCATCATATATATTCCCTCCCCGGGATCATATTATGCGCACCGAGCGGTGCGCCTGATATCAAAACGGGCATCTGCCCGCGGACATGAAAAAGCCGGCTCAAATCACTTGAGCAGTCTTTTTACAGTGTCGGTAGGCTGTGCGCCCTTCTTGATCCACTCTTCAGCCTTGTCCTTGTCGATGCTGACAACAGCGGGCTCCTTAGTGGGGTCATAGTAACCGATCTCCTCGATGAAACGCCCATCTCTCGGGAAACGGGAATCAGCGACAACTACACGATAGAAGGGAGCCTTCTTTGCGCCCATTCTGCGAAGTCTGATTTTTACTGCCATTTTGCTTTCTCCTTTACATATTATTTATTATATCAAAGCGGTTAATTCCGCCGTGACAAATCTTAACCTATTTGTCCGCAAGGTTCTTCTGCTCTTTTTCCAAACGGATCTCTTCTCTCGCTTCTTCTGTCAGTCTGACAGCGTCCTCGGTAGTGGGATAATAGCCGTTTGCCTTGAAAAACTCTTCCTGAGCTGCTTCACAAACCTCTTTGATGGTTCTGCCCGATGGACAAAGCTTGTTTTCCATAACAAAGCCCTCTTTCTATCACATCGGAAATCCGCCGCCCATGTTGCCCATATTTCTGAGCATATTCATGGGGATACGCGGCTTCTTGCCCTTGCCCTTGCCGCCGAAGCCCATCTGCTTCATCATTTTCTGCATCTGCTCGAACTGGCGGAGCAGCTGGTTGACGTCCTCAACGCGCGTTCCGCTTCCCGCAGCTATCCTGCGCTTGCGCTTGGCGTCGATTATCGAGGGCTTTTCGCGTTCTTTCGGGGTCATTGAGGAGATTATCGCCTTGGTGCGCGGAAGCTTCTTGTCGTCGATATCCTCTTCCCTGACCTTGCCCGCAACGCCCGGGAGCATATTTATTATGGAATGAATGCTGCCCATTTTCTCGATCTGCTCGAACTGTGAATACAGGTCGTTGAGGTCGAACTTGTTTTCCTGCATCTTCTGCATGGTTTTCTGTGCTGCCTTCTCGTCAATGGCGGTTTTCGCCTTGTCAATAAGGGTGAGCACATCGCCCATGCCGAGTATACGGCTAGCCATTCTGTCGGGGTGGAACGGCTCGATATCGTCGATCTTCTCGCCTATTCCCGCGAACTTTACCGGCTTGCCGGTGACCGCGAGGACAGTGAGCGCCGCACCGCCTCTCGTGTCGCCGTCCAGCTTTGTGAGGATAACGCCCGAAATATCCAGCGCCTCGTTAAAGCTCTCGGCAACGTTTACCGCGTCCTGACCCGTCATGGAGTCAACAACGAGCAGTATCTCATTCGGCTGCGTTTCAGCCTTGATATTTTTAAGCTCTGTCATGAGCGTTTCGTCGATATGCAGACGGCCCGCGGTATCCAGCATTACAACGTCAAAGCCGTTGTCCTTTGCGTACTTAACGCCCGCGTTGGCTATCTTTACCGGGTCGTCCTGACCCATCTCGAAAACGTGCGCGCCCGCCTTTTCGCCGACAATTTTCAGCTGTTCAATCGCCGCGGGACGGTAAACGTCGCAGGCAACGAGCAGCGGACGGCGGTTCTGCTTTTTCAGATATGCGGCAAGCTTTGCGCAGTGCGTCGTCTTACCTGCACCCTGAAGTCCGCACATCATGATAACGCAGGGCGGCTTTGAGGGGAAATCCAGCT
>JBJFHP010000020.1:0-5464 GCA_051893715.1 Oscillospiraceae bacterium | reverse complement strand
GATTTGTTCTCGGGCATTTCCTATCCGGTAAAATATGAGGAATTGGTTGACAAATACGGTTTTACCCTTATTGAATCCGATACCGAGCTTGGTATGTTCGACTTGTACGAGTCGACCTTTGAGCACCCGTCCTGCGGCGATATCAGGTTCTTTTTCTACGCAAGGGAATACGGCGTTATTGAGGAGGATATGAGCTGCAGTATCAAGCTGAAAAATGCCGGTGTGCCGAATGAAAATTTGCTGTCATCGGAGGATTGGTACGATTTTAGCAAAACCGCAAACAATGCGGCGGAAGCATTCCTGCGCAATGACAAGGAAAAGCTTTCGGAGTATCTTTATGACCCGAATTATGACGCGGGGCTTTCGGATAACAGCGAAAATCTTTTTGACGAGCTTGATTATTCGGAGCTGATACTGATCGATGGTTCCTTTGCGGAATTTGAAACAGGCAAGGTTTACCCTGCTGTGTATAAATTCGCCCTTTTGGACAGAGATATGCTTTTCTATCTTGATATCGGACTTCGAAAAACCGACAGCGGCTGGAAAGTTGATTATATTTATCTTCAGGGATAAGAAAAGCCCGGAGAGGTCACGCGCCTCCCCGGGTACTTGCATATTGCGGTATTTCTGTTCAGTATGTTTTACTGCGTAAACCCGTTTGCGTCGTCAACCTTAACGGGCGCGCCGCAGTGCGGGCATTCGGTGCAGGTGTGCTTTAAGTAAACGCCGCCGCAGTAATCGCAGACGACCTCCTGACATTCTGCAAAAGCATTGATCTCGACAGCCGTGTTCTTTGCTTTTTCCTCGGCGGTAACGGGCTTAACCAGCGTTCTTATTCCCGCAAACAGGATCACTATTCCTATAATGGGGAAAACAAGCGCGGGCAGTACCAGAACAAGTTGTCCGATATCGATAGAACCGGGGCTGACATTTATGTTGTTCATGGCGGCAGTTACCGCTTCGCTGAATGTGTAGCGTTCGCTTGCCACAAGATATCTGTGAAAATCCTTGGTGAACTGATCTTCAATGGAGGAGCTTAGTATTCTTGTGCAATCGTCGCCGCACATCAGTTCCCAGTGCCAGTCGTCGGTGCGGTCAAGCGTGCTTCCGACGTAGTAGATAAGCCAGTGCTTCTCGTCGTCCCAGCGGGAAACATAGCAGTTGTACGCCTGCGTTTCGTATGAGCTGCCCATATATGCGTTGTAGGGCTTTCTTGTAACAATGCTGAATGTAACGCCCGTTTTTTCCTGAAATTCCTTAAAAGCAACAGTCAGCTCCGCCTTGTTGTCAACTATTCCGAGTTCGTCGTCGATGACGATGCCGGTGTCATAGTTGAGCGAAAGCGGACCCGAGGGAGCAACCGCCGCTATCGACCCTATCACAACGGGAAGCGACATCAGTATCCATATCACGGCAAAGATGATCTGGACAGCGCCCGTGATCCTTGGGTTGGTGACTACCTTGCGATTGGCATAGTAGTAATTCGGGCGCCCGTTATAGTAGTACATAAAACGATGAGCGCCTCTGAAATAAGTCTTGGAAACGCGGTTGCTGCTTCCCGAGCCGCCGTGGTGTCCTCCGTGAGATCCTCCTCCGTGGCTTCCTCCGCCTCCCGAATGCGGCATAACTTTCAACTCCTTTTTGATTATTATGAATGATGACTGCGGGTAATTTTTTGGTATTGTTCACTTTATTCAATGCCAAAAAATGCTTTATTTTTATTATATCATAATCTGCCCGCAATTGCAACCGGAAAATTAACGTTATTTTGGTCGGAATACTTGATAAATAAATAATAACTTGCTATAATGTATCAAAATGATATATTATATATTTCAGGCTGAATTTGAGATTATTCCGAACGTTTTTTCAGGAAGAATAATTTTGCAAAGGAGATCGGGAATATAAGTTAGCTATATCTAACTTGAAGGGAGCGAATTATGATGCCGCTTATTTTTGCGAATACAGGCGAGGAAAACATCATTAAAAAGGTTGGCGGAAGTCCCGAAACGCGCAAGTTTCTCGAAAGCTTAGGCTTCGTGGCGGGCGGCTCGGTCAACGTTTTGGGACTTATCTTTGCTGCCCTCGTGCCGGCGTTCATGATATTCATGCCGGTAAGACCGTATAAGGAAAGCACAAGGCTTACCGAAAAGGTCAAGGTATAAAAACTATCCGCCGCTCTCTTGCGGAAAGCGGGAGCGGCACACGAATGAAAGGCGGTATATATGTCAACGGTAATAATTTCACTTGCGGTCGCAGCGGTTCTTTTCCTTGCGGGGAGAAAGCTGTGGAAAGACAGGCGCGCCGGAAAACCTCTCTGCGGCGGGAAATGCTCGGGCTGCCCGAATTGCTGCGCCTGCCACAAGGAAAATCGGAACGAAAAATGCAAGGACAGCGCCTGATAATACAGAAATTTGACCCATACGAACAATAAAAATTAGTCAAAATGTCCTTTGACAGTTTTCCTCATAAATGATATAATAAATTCGATGTGCAGCATTAAGCGTAAGTCCGATCAAAGCTGCACAGCCTCATTGCAAAACGGCGCGCAGCTTGACGGCTGCGCGCATTTTTTGTTAAGAGAGGTATAAACATGGAAAAATCGGAACACAACCGAATGGCTGAAATGCCGGTCAAAAAGCTGATGCTGTCAATGGGGATACCAATGATAGTATCAATGGTTTTACAGGCTGTCTACAATATCGTTGACAGCGCCTTTGTGTCCAATATGCCTGTTGGCGGAGAGGACGCTCTGAACGCCCTGACCCTTGCATTCCCGCTGCAGATACTTATGGTCGCGGTGGGAATAGGCACGGGAGTCGGCGCTAATGTTCTTGTGGCGCAAAGGCTTGGAATGGGGGACAGAGAGGGCGCAGACAAAGCCGCGGGAAACGCGTCCTTTCTTGCGCTTGTGATATACGTCGTATTCCTCATTTTCGGAATTGCGGGGGCGGGAGCATATATTTCCTCACAGACCTCAAACCCCGAAACAGCGCAGATGGGGACGGAATATCTCAGGATATGCTGTATATTCTCCTTTGGAATGAGCTTTTTCTCCGTATATGAAAAGCTGCTTCAGTCAACGGGTCATTCGGTATTTTCTACCATTGCGCAGATCTCGGGAGCGGTCACGAATATAATACTTGATCCAATTCTGATTTACGGGTGGCTCGGCTTTCCCGAAATGGGAGTAAGCGGCGCCGCCTATGCGACGGTTATCGGACAGATCGTTTCCTTTGCGGTCGCGCTTGTATTTCATATCAAAGTCAACATAACGTTAAGCAATAGGCTCTGTTATTTCAAACCGTCGCTGCGTACTATCAAGGCGATTTATTCCGTCGGGCTTCCGGCTATTATTTCACAGGCACTTATCTCGGCGATGACATACGGGCTCAATCTCGTTTTCGGCGGAATTAGCGAGGCTATGGTGACCGCCTACGGACTATTCTATAAAATACAGCAGTTTCTGCTGTTTGCGGCATTCGGAATGCGCGACGCAATTATGCCGATAACCGCATTCGCCTATGGTATGATGGACAAGAGCAGAATGCGCGACGGCGTAAAATACGGACAGCTGTATACGGCGGTAATAATGCTTGCGGGGACTGTCCTTATTGAATTGTTCGCCGTTCCTTTTTCGGAGATATTCGGGCTATCGGGGGATACTCAGGCGCTTTGCATAAGCGCTATGAGAATAATATCCGCAAGCTTTCTCTTTGCGGGAATAAACATTGCGTTTCAAGGGGTGTTTCAGGCTATGGGCGGAGGTATTTCTTCCCTCATAATATCCTTCTGCCGACAAATTCTGTTTATTTTCCCGTTCGCGCTTGTTTTTGCCGAAATTGCAAAAAATAATTATGAGATGAACTGGCTTTCGTGGACAACATTTCCCGCTGCAGAGCTGCTGACAGCAATAATTGCCGTGCTTCTTTTCCGCAGGATATGGCATAAAAACATCACAAAATCCGATTAAATATTGTTCAATTCTACCATTTGCAAAATTCCGGGCGTTGTGCTATAATTAAAATGAATTAAATAGGCAACGACACAAGTTATACCTTTGGTATGTAAATCTGATCACGGTACAGAAATTTGATTTACGCCACAGGTATAACTTTTTTTATTAACAAATTTAAAGGAGAATTATTATGCCGAAGACCCGATTTGAAAGAATGATGTTTGCCCTTATTACCGTGATAATAACCGTTCACGCTTATGTGTTTTACAGCCTGTACGTTGTAAACGGTTCTGTCCTCATGGAAGTTAATCAGGCAGCAGGAGTGCTCGACGCAATAAACAAGCAGGGCGGAGTGTATATTTTGGGACAATTTATGCCGATTTGGTTTGTTGTCATTATTGAATTTTTCTTTGCATACACGCTTGAATGTTTCGCAGGAAGTCCGTTTTCATTTAAGCTCGCTTGTAAAGTATTTGATATACGAGAAACTCATCCGGTGCTTTTTGAAACTGCGATCATTTGTGCGACCGTGGGAATAATGTGTCCGGCTATGAGCTTTATTGCGGCTTGGCTGTATTATCCGTACTATAATGGTTTTAATTTAATTACACTGCTCGCCAACTGGCTGAAGCTTGTTTGCTTCAATTTCCCGTTTGCGTTTTTCTCGCAGCTTTTCTTTATTCAGCCGCTGGTCAGAACGCTTTTCAAGCTGTTTTTCCGCAGAAAGAAATCATAATAGTCCGTCGGTATGTTCCCGAAAATATACAAAAAATGCATACCCATATAAGGAGGTCGTTATATGAGATATCAAAAGGGTGAATATGTTGTTTACCGCAATTCGGATATTTGCGTGGTAGGAGATGTCGTTGACAAATGCTTTGACGGGAAAAATACTGTTGAATATCTGTCGCTGCACCAAACAGAATTAAACGGGACAATTTATGTACCTGTTGAAAAAACAGATATTTGCATTCGTCCCATTATGTCAAAAGATCGTCTGCTTGAAATAATAGATTCAATGCCGCAGATAAAAAGCAGTTGGATAGAGGATAAGCGCCTGCGGACCGATCTTTACGGCAAAGCCCTTAAAAGCGGCGATTATTCATTGATACTCCCTATGATGAATGCAATCTATAACGAGCGCAGGAAGCGCAATGAGAACGGAAAGAATATCCCCGCGCCGGACGAAAAAGCATATAATTCCGTAAAGCGTCTTTTGTATAATGAAATAGCATATTCTTTTGGTATCGAGCCCGATACGGTGGAGCAATTTATTCGTGACAGGATAACCCTGGTGAGAAATCGGTAATATGATCGCGGAGGTCGCTTTTATGCGTCTTTGTTTCCGGTGTCAACCCTAGTGGCGCAAGTATAAAAACTGCGCGTTTTCGTACAACTTTGTGATTGGAAATATTACAGCTGCCGTACTGCGGCGGCTTTTTTGACATATTTTCATAAAACATATTGATTTTATGAATTATATGTGATACAATTAAGGCAACACCG
>JBJFHP010000019.1:0-25320 GCA_051893715.1 Oscillospiraceae bacterium | reverse complement strand
CTGGTGCTGCTGACCGGACTTGAACCGGTACGGTGTTTCCACCGAGGGATTTTAAGTCCCTTGCGTCTGCCGATTTCGCCACAGCAGCAAATTTGCAACAGTAATATTATACAACTTTTCTTCCTAAATGTCAATACCCAAATCAACATTTTTCTGCGGGACAGCGCACCGGATCATTTCGCCCCGCCGTCCGCTCCGAAAGCGTTTTCAGCCCTGTACTCTTCAAGGAACCTGTGTATCTTTCCCGTGCAGACGTCCCCGCGGCGGTCAATGCCCGCTTCACGGCAGATTCGCTCCATGATACCGCGCGCGGCTTCCTCGTCGGTGAACTCTATCTCGAGCTCGTGATCCGTTTTCCCGAAATAGCCGCTCCTGTCAAGGTCTATCTCCGCGCCCTGCACCCGCTTCACGCTCCGCTTTGTGGACAGCGCCCCGAGCCTTTGTGCCGCAGGCAGCGTGAACGGCGCGTATTCCCCCGCGAGAGCGTTCAGCACCTCCGCCGAAAGCGCGTCGGGAACGCCCGCAAGCTCCTGTTCAAGCTCCACGCGCGAATAATCCGCCCCGTTCGGCAGCTTTATCTGCAAAAAGCACCGCCCGCCCTTTTCGCGGACGCGTACCGTGATATGCGCTCCCGAAAGCAGCAGCTCCCGCGTGTCATAATAATGGTTGACCTGCAATGCGGTGCTGTCCCACTCAAACATGGCGAGTATTTTCTCATACTGTTCCTCGGTGAGCATTATCTTAAATTCATTCTCTATCATTCGACCGACCCTCACACATAATCCATTATCCCGCGCACGCTGACCTCGCCCGCATTGACCTCGAACAACCCGCCCTCGTCCTTGCAGATAAGGAACCCGTTCGGGGCAATATCAAGCGCCAGCGCCGTGCGCTCGCCGTTCCCGCCGATAATGCGCACCTGCCTGCCGAGCGTTACGCAGCGCCGCTTGTAGCTGTCGTAAACGGCTTCAAGACCGCCCTGCGCGAGCGCGCACACCCTTTCGGCGATCGCCTCGCAAAGCACGTTTCGTTCGGGCGCGCGCCCAGTGAGCATTTTAAGCGAAGCGCCGTGCGGTATCCCCGCGGAAAGGAAGAACTCCTCGTCCTGCGTTAAATTAACGCCGATACCGCAGATCACGGCAATGCTGTCACCCGAACATACACTTTCGCATAGAATACCACAGACCTTGCGGGAACCGACAACAATGTCGTTAGGCCACTTTATCCCGAAGCCGATATCGCCGCAGAGCTCCTCAAGCGCGCCGCACACCGCCGCGCCCGCTCTCAGCGTAAATGTTTCGGGCGAAACGGGATTTTTAATCAGAACGGACAGCGGCAGCATTCCCGCGTCCGCTTCCCAGCTGTGACCGAGCCTGCCGCGCCCCGCGGTCTGTATCCGCGCAGTAACCGTGACAAGATCGGGCAGCCGCGCGATATTCCGCTTGATATAGCTGTTGGTGGAGTCTACCTCGTCAAGACGGATAATGTTCATCATTCCGCTCCGCCGGCTGCACCGCCGTTCGGTTCGCCTTCCGCCTGCTCCTCGGGTTTCTGCCCCGCGACAACTATGTTCATTTTGATCTCGCCGGTGCTTGTGAGCTCAATAATGCCGTAGGTGGGGGGATTTCCGTTTCTCGGGGAGGAAAGGCTTCCGGGGTTCATCACAAAAACGTCGTTTATCTTATCGGTGCGGTAAACATGGGTGTGACCGTAAAGCGCGATCTTGCAGTCGTTCTTCTTCGCGTCGCTCACGAGCCGTTCAAGCCCCATCGCAACGTTCTGCACATGGCCGTGGCAGCAGAATATCTTGTACCCGCTCACCGTAACGACCTGCGAGAGCCTGTGCATTCCGCCGTAGTCGCAGTTGCCCCCGACGTATACCATCGCCTTTTCGGGGTGAAGATTGCTGACGTCGCGAAATTCGTTGTCGCCGTCGCCGAGGTGGATTATCACGTCGGCGTCAAGGTTCTGTTTCACTGTTTCATCAAGCACGGAAAAGTTCCTGTGCGTATCGGATACTACCAGAATTTTCATTATTTATCCTTTCGTATAAGTCAAAAAGCGACTTTTCATGTTCTTTATGTTAATATTATAGCATAAACTCATTAAGAAATAAAGGGGTATTTAAGATTTTTTCGGCAGTTTTTCACATTTTAACAATATATAACGGAGGTCAGCACCATGACAGACAAGAGCTATGAGAAGCTTTTAAAGGCAGCGGGAGAAAAGCTCGGAGCAAGTCCCGAGCAGCTCAGGCAGACGCTTGAAAAGGGGGACGTGCGCGCGCTCGCTTCGGGGCTTTCCGGGTCGGACAGGGAGAAGCTGCGCGCCGTCCTTGCGGATAAGGAATTGATGTCAAGGCTGAAGAACGCCGCCTCTCCCGAAGAGGTTATAAGGCTTCTCAGCGGGAAAAAATAGTTTAACACCGAAAGGGAGCGGGGTGGCAGCGCATGGAAAACATTGAAGATATCCTCCGTGCGCTTGCGGAGGAGCCCGATGACCCGCACGGCGGCGATACCGACGGCAGTCGTGATGACAGTCACGGCGGCAGCGGCGACAACAGCCACGGCGAGGGCGAGGGCGGTTCCGACGGCGGGAAAGGCGGCTTCGGCGGGCTTTTCGACGGGTTGGACGCGGATATGCTGCTGAAGCTTATCGGAATGCTTGAAAGCATGAACCGTCAGGACGACAGCGAGCGGTTTCTGCTTGCGCTGAAGCCGCTGCTGCGCGAGGAGAACCGCACAAAGATAGACGCGGCGGTGAAATTTCTCAAGCTGTTCGCCCTGCTGCCCGTTCTTAAAGAAAGCGGGCTGCTGGGCAGGCTTCTGTGACAAGGGGGCAGTAACATGGTATGGAACAACACTCAGTCATCGCTTTACAGAGCACCTCGGCGCGCTCATAGTCAATTTACGCCCGAAATACCTCCGCAGAACGCCCCGAATAACCCGCAGTCACCCGACAACGCCCCGCCGCGCAGTCCTCACGACCACGCGCAGTCGCCCAACAGCGCCCCGCCGCGCAGTCCTCACGACCACGCGCAGTCGCCCAACAGCGCCCCGCCACGCGATCCTCACGAGCACGCGCAGTCACCCGACAATACCCCGCCGCGCAATCCCCACGACCACCCGCAGTCACCCAACAACGCCCCGCCGCGCGGGATATTTCAGGCGCTGTCCGGGCTTACGAACGACAAGGACGCGCTGCTGCTGATAGGGCTGATATTCCTGCTGCTGCACGAAAAGGCGGACATGAAGCTCGTGCTGGCTCTGGCTTTCGTGCTGCTGTGCTGAATTATTTTAAAACGCCGTGCAGCGGTATCAGCGCTTCAAGCCCCTGCCGCGAGCGTATGCCGGTTTTCGCGTACACCCTTTTCAGGCAGCTTTTCACGCTGTCAAGGCTAGCGGAAAGCGCCTGCGCTATCTGTTCGTTGGTCATTCCCGCCGCCGCGAACACCGACATCTCAAACTCGCGGCGGTTCAGCCCGAGCTGTCTGCGCAGCGTATCGTTGTTGCGCACATATCCGGACAGCCGTTCCTCGTCGGACGGCTCTCTGTTTGCGGCGCAGAATGTCATTTTGTAGGTCAGCACCGTTTCCGCGCCGACAGTGAACCTGTCCGCCGCCGCGCACGCAAGCTTCATCGGCGAGCCCTCGGGCATTGCACCGGCATAATATTCCCTTACCCTTCGGCACAGGACAAGCACCTCGGCGGCGGGCATATAAATCGGCGTCCCGTCAAGCACCGACGCCGCCTTTGCGGCATAATCCTCCGCAGCAGCGCGCTCCCCCAGCGCAAGGTGCGTTTCGGCAAGAATAATGCACAGCTGGAGCCTTACAGTTCCGTTTCTTACCTCGTCGGCAACGGAAAGATAATACTCCGCGTCCCTTATTACCCGCTCGGTCTTGCCCGCCGCAAGGCAGTACATTGCGGTTATAAGGCAGTAATACGGCGCAGCGAAGCGGTTGATGCGTATATCCTCGTCGTCGCGGCAGCAGGCGAAGAACGCGCTGTATTTGAAGCTCCCGCAAACCATATCAAGCAGCGCAAGGCTAAGCCTTGCCATTTTGTAAACCTCATGCTGCGTTGTTGTGTGAAGTATCTTAACCATCTTCTCGGTAACATCGGAAAATATCATGTATTTTCCCGAATACACCGCCGCTTTTCCGCGCAGCAGCAGCCCGATTAGCCGCACCGCCTCGTCCTCTTTCCCGCAGGCGGAGAGAATGCCCGCAGCCGCCTTGTCCGCGTAGGAAACGTTGCCGATGAAATACGCGAGCTCCGCGTTGTAGTAGCTGAGGATATATTTCCCGTGGTCAAGCATATCGCAGTACATACGCTGATAGCGCCCGAATTGTTCCCGCTCCGTTGAGATACTGAGCGAGTAATTATGGATAAGCCCGAAAAGCGACGGGACATACATATTCCATGTGTAGAACGGGCTTTCGCTGAGCCCCGTTCCGTCGTAATATTCATAGGCGCGCTTGATGTGCTTGCCCATGCGCTCGATGAAGAAGAAATCCTCGTAGGTGCGCAGCGCAAAGGCGTACGAGAGCATATGGCGGCGCTCCTTTTCGGTGTAGTCGGGCGAGGAGGAAATGTATTTTATCGCGCGATCGTAATAGCCGCTGAGCCCGCTTTTCTCCGACGTCAGCATCAGCATGGCAAGCACTCGCAGATACCGCTTGAGCAGGCTCTTGTCGTCAAGCGGGCAGTTGTCGAGGAAATATTTCAGCGCCGCCTTTGTTCCCATGACCTCGCGCAGCGATATCGGCGCGGAGCCTGTGCACTCCGCAGCCTCCCTGTTCTTTCCCGCAAGAAAAAACTCACAAAACGCGTAGTACGGCTTTCCGAGGCGCAGATACTCCCGCGCCCTGCATTCCCTCACCGCCGCGCTTACCTCCCGCGGAAGCGTCGTCACAGCGCGCGAAATGAAATCTTTAAGGTGCGGGTGGAACGAAACGGCGCGCGTTTTCATGTCGATACCGCACAAGCCAAGGCTGCTCCCGAGCGCCTTTATCCTGCGGCAGACGTTCCCGTATTCAAACGTATCGCTCCCGAAATATTCCGAAACGGGCTGCGACTCCCCGAGCGAGCGCAGGTACTCCTCGCTCACCTTCTTCAACGGGGCAAAGCACATCAGAACGCCGAGCTCGCTTCGCGACAGCGCCGCTGCGGCGTACTGCCCGAGCAGGGCGGCATTATCGCCGTTTTCGGGGTCAACTCCCGCCTCCTCAAGCTTTATGCACAGCTTTGTGCGCATGGGCTGCCCGCCCGTGATGGAGTATATACGGTCGATATCGCGGCATTTCAGCCCGCAGTAATCGTAGCATTCCTCGGTTTCCTCCCGCGTGAAAAGGAGTTCCTTTTCCGTTATAACGGACATTCCGAGCGCCTCGGCGGCTGAAATGTGGGTGTCGGTCGCATTGTCGGAAATAATAACGAACCGCGCCGAGCAGAACTGCATGAGCAGCTCGGCGGTGCGCAGGTTTTCAAGCAGCGTCAAAGCGCTGAACGGGCAGTCGACAACAACAAGAAGCTCCCCTACGGGCGCTCTTTTCAGTTCCTCCCCGAGCAGGTATAATTCGTCGTCCGTTTCGGGCGGGAACGCGCTGTGCCCGAGAAGCAGCCCGAATACCCGAGCGGCGCAGTCACTCACGCTGTCGGCGTTTCGCACGAAGCGGCAGGATATCCCGTCGCGGCGGGAACGCGCGATAAATTCGGTGAGCATGGTGCTTTTGCCATAGCCGGACGGCGCGGTTATAAACGTGCCCTTGTCGGAGTAGATCTCCGAAAACCGCCTGTAAAGCCGCGGCGGTATGTATGTCCTGTCGGTAAGTGATCGTTCCGTTGTCCCCGCCCCCTTTACTACTTTAATATAATTTTAGCACAATCGGGCGAATTTGTAAAGGGCACCCGGTAACTCACGATATCACGCGGGGCGGCGTAACACGGGAGTATTCCCCCCGAAAAACCAAACGCGCAGACGGGCGGCAAAATTATGCGGCGACGCAAAAAAATCACTTGACACAAAACTAAAAAAATGGTATCATAATATCAACAAATTTTTTTATTGGAGGACAAAACAATGGCAAACAAATACGCAGGCACACAGACCGAGAAAAATCTTATGGCGGCTTTCGACGGCGAATCGGGCGCGCGCAACAAGTACACCTATTTCGCTTCCGTCGCTAAGAAGCAGGGCTTCGAGCAGATCGCCGCGCTTTTCCTCAAGACGGCTGACAACGAGAAGGAACACGCAAAGATGTGGTTCAAGGAGCTCAACGGTATCGGCGACACCGCGGCTAACCTTGCCGCTGCCGCAGACGGCGAGAATTTTGAGTGGACAGATATGTACGAGGGCTTCGCAAAGACCGCCGAGGAGGAGGGCTTCCCCGAGCTCGCTCAGAAATTCCGCATGGTTGCCGCTATCGAAAAGCACCACGAGGAGCGTTACCGCGCACTGCTCAAGAACGTTGAGACCGCTGCCGTTTTCGAGAAGAGCGAGGTCAAGGTTTGGGAGTGCCGCAACTGCGGTCATATCGTCGTCGGCACAAAGGCTCCCGATGTATGCCCCGTATGCAATCACCCGCAGAGCTACTTCGAGATAAGCGCGGAGAATTATTGATTTTCTTCGGCATATCGCTTATTAACACAAAATTATCCGCGCACTTTTCCGGTGCGCGGATCTTTTTATAACAGTTTATCACGGTTTCGGCATTTTCCTGCGGATATCGCTCAGCCTGTTAAGCGCCTCGTTAAGCGTTTCGTCGCGCTTCGCGAAATGCAGGCGGATATAACGGTTCTCGGGCTCTCTGAAAAAGCTTGACCCGGGAACAGCGCCTACCCCCACATATTCGGCAAGCCGCTCGCAAAACTCAAGGTCGCTGTCGTAGCCAAACTCGCTGATGTCCGCAAGGACATAATACGCGCCCTCGGGCACGGTATGGCTTATCCCTATGCGGTCAAGCCCGTCGAGGAACAGCCCGCGCATATGGGTGTAATGCGCCTGCAAGCCCTTGTAATAATCCTCCCCGAAATTTAGCCCCACGACAGCCGCCTCCTGAAGCGGCGCAGCAGCGCCCACCGTGAGGAAATCATGCACCTTTTTCACCCTGTCGATGATGTCAGCCCCCGCAATAACGTACCCCAGCCGCCAGCCCGTTATTGAATAGGTCTTGGAGAGCGAGGAGCAGGAAATAGTCCGTTCGCGCATTTTCGGAAGCCCTGCGAAATATATATGCTTGTAAGGCTCGTATACGATATGCTCGTATACCTCGTCGGTTATTACGAATGCGTCGTATTTTTCGACAAGCTCGGCGATGATCTTCAGCTCGTCATAGGTGAAAACCTTTCCGCATGGGTTGGAGGGGTTGCAGAGGATAAGCGCCTTCGGGCGCTGCCTGAACGCTTCCTCAAGCACGTCGGCGTCAAACGTGAATGTCGGCGGCTTTAACGGGACGTAGATAGGCTCTGCGCCCGAAAGGATCGCGTCCGCGCCGTAATTCTCGTAAAACGGCGAGAAAACTATAACCTTGTCGCCCGGGTCGGTCACGGAAAGCATCGCCGCCATCATCGCCTCGGTGCTGCCGCAGGTCACAACGACATTCTCGTTCGGGTCGATGTCAAAGCCCATCAGCCGCGACTGCTTGCGCGCGACAGCCTCGCGGAAATTCTGCGCGCCCCATGTGACCGCGTATTGGTGGAAGTCCTCGCCGCACACCTGCGCAAGACGGTCGGTTATCTCCTTCGGCGGTTCGAAATCGGGGAAGCCCTGCGACAGATTGACAGCTCCGTATCGGTTGGAAATACGGGTCATTCTGCGTATGACGGAATCTGTAAAATCAACGGTTCTCTTTGAAAGCTGCGGCATATTATGTCCCTCCGGTGTTATTTTGCGCCGAACAATGCGGGTCGGCGGGAGTTGTTCAATATTGCGGGAGATTGCGGGAGCAATTGCTCCGACATTCATGATTATAAACAAAATTACTCGCATTGTCAAGATATTTACTTATCATTCCGATAGGTTTTATATAACTTTGTGACTTTTCACATATTTGACGTCTTGTATTGATAAAAAATGATGAAATTTAACAAAGCGGTTTACAAAAAGAAAATTTTGTGATACAATACAATAAATAAGCATTGCCCGATGTTTTTGGAAAGGAATGAAATCAAATGTCCAGATCTATCTTCATCACAGGCGGAGCTGCCAGCGGAAAATCCCGTTGGGCAACCACCTTCTTTTCAGCCTGTGATTACGTGCTGTATCTCAAGGCGGGCGGAGAGGTCGACCACGATACCCTCAACCGCATTGAATACTCAAACAAGAAGAACTGCGTAGAATGGGACATCGTGACGGGGGCAGACCATGACCCCGCGTCATTGGTGACCGACCACAAGTTCGTTATTTTCGACAGCCTCGGCTCCTATACCTCGAGCATAATGAACCAAATGTACCCCGACGGCGCGCTCCCCGACGAAGATGGCAGAAAAGCTGTCGAGCGCCGTGTTATCGATGACATAAACGCACTGCGCGAGGCGGTCGATAACAACGAAGGAAGCATGATCATAATCACGCTCGAAACAGGCTTCTCGGTAACGCCCGAAAACCGCTCACAGGCGTTGTTCAGGGAAATTCTCGGAAATGTCAACCAGCGTATCGCAAACAGCTCCGACGAGGTTTATTTCTCCGCCAGCGGTATTCAGTTCAAGATAAAATAATTTAGAAAGGATCTTACCACAGATGACGTTTGAAGATTTTATTATGCAGGCAAGAGAAATGAATGCCTCGGATATCCACCTCACTGTCGGTGCGCCTACCGTAGTGCGCGTAAACGGCGAGCTCCGCAAGTACACAGAGCTTTCCGACCAGGTCGTTAACAGAACGATACTTTCGATCCTTACCGCTGAGCAGGAAAAGCTGCTCACCGAGGGCAACGACATCGACTTCAGCTTTGAGCTCAAGAACGGCGCCCGCCAGAGAGTCAACGTTTTCCGTCAGGGCGGAAAGCTTGCCTGCTGTATCCGTCTGCTCAACGCGACTATCCCTTCCCTTGAGGAACTGAAAATGCCGCCCGTGCTGCTTGAACTCGCGAAGAAGCGCCGCGGAATGGTGCTCGTAACGGGACCCACAGGCGCCGGCAAGTCCACCACCCTCGCCGCAATGATCGAGCACATCAACAAGACCCGCGCCTGCCATGTCATTACGATAGAGGACCCTATCGAGTACCGCTACAAGCAGGAAAAGGCGACTATCCACCAGCGTGAGCTCGGGCGCGACGTTCCCTCGTTCAGCTATGCGCTGCGCAGTGCGCTCCGCGAGGACCCCGACGTTATCCTCATCGGCGAGATGCGCGACTATGAAACCATCTCCCTCGCAATGACCGCGGCAGAAACGGGACACCTCGTTTTCGGCACACTCCACACCTCCTCTGCGGCGCAGACCATCGACCGTATAATCGACGCCTGCCCCACCCACGCTCAGGATCAGGTGCGCAACCAGCTTGCAAATATGCTCCAGGGCATTATCGCGCAGACGCTCGTTCCCAGCGCGGACAGAAAGAGCAGAGTTGCCGCCGTGGAAGTCCTCCTCGGAACCGACGCGGTAAAGAACCTTATCCGCTCCTGCAAGATCCAGCAGATGGAATCCACCATGCAGGGCGCTTCCAAGATGGGTATGCAGACGCTCACAGAGAGCCTTGCAAGGCTGTACAAGTCCGGCGAGATCTCCTACGAGACCGCGCTCGAATACAGCATTGACCGCACCGAAATGGAGAAGAAGCTTGTTTCCGGAATAGGCTGATTTCTTATTAACGGACAATATCTGCGCCGCCCCGCCGACTTCCTGTGCGAGGCGGCGCATTTGATTTACCGGCTGCATAAAAACCCCGACGGTGAAAAAACATCGTCGGGGTCGTTGTATTGTTATCTAGGGACACGCTGATTAAAGCGAAGCGTAACAAAATCAGCCGCATGAGTATGCTCGTTTGAATGGGGCGATTTTGTTTTAATCAGCGTTTCCCTAGTTATCGGGTCAACTTCACGCCGATCAGTGGCAGTGCTCGCAGTCGTGGGTCTCCTTGAAGAGCTCGGCGTCGTATTCGATACCGTTCTTGTCATAGTAGTCCTTTATTGCTGCCTTGACAGCTTCCTCCGCGAGAACGGAGCAGTGTATCTTGTGCGCGGGCAGTCCGTCCAGCGCCTCAACAACAGCCTTGTTCGTAAGCTCGAGCGCCTGCGACAAGGGCTTGCCCTTTATCATCTCGGTCGCCATGCTGCTGCTTGCTATCGCGGAGCCGCAGCCGAATGTGCTGAACTTAACGTCCTCAATGATACCGTCCTTTATCTTGAGGAATATCTTCATGATGTCGCCGCACTTCGCGTTGCCTACCTCGCCTATTCCGTCGGCGTCCTCAATTGTGCCGACATTGCGCGGGTTGGTGAAGTGATCCATGACCTTTTCACTGTATAACATATTTTCTCTTTCCCTCCTGAAGATCCTGCCAAACCGGCGAGATCCGTCTAAGATATGCCACTACCTCGGGCACCTGCCTGATTATATACTCCATTTCCTCGGGAGTGTTGTACTCCGAAAGGGACAGCCTGAGCGAGCCGTGAGCGACCTCGTGCGGTCTGCCTATCGCGAGAAGAACGTGGCTCGGGTCAAGCGAGCCGCTCGTGCAGGCAGAGCCCGACGACGCGCATATTCCCTTTGCGTCAAGGAGCAGCAGCAGGCTCTCGCCCTCGATACCCTCGAAGCACATATTCACGTTTCCGGGGAGCCTTGATGTGCGGCTTCCGTTGAGCACCGAGTGAGGTATCTCCGAAAGACCCTCAATAAGCCTGTCGCGCATTTCGGTGAGCTTTTTCATGTTCGCGGGGAGATTTTCGGTCGCTTCTTTAAGCGCCGCAGCCATTGAGCATATGCCCGCGATATTCTCCGTTCCCGCGCGCTTTCCGCGCTCCTGAGCGCCTCCCTCGATGAGGTTCGAGAGGACAATGCCCTTGCGGACATAAAGCGCGCCCACACCCTTGGGACCGTGGAATTTATGTGCGGACACCGACAGCATATCGCAGCCTATCTCCTTAACGTCAAGCGGGATATGACCCGCCGCCTGAACCGCGTCGGTGTGGAAGACAACGCCCTTTTCACGGCATATCGCCGCAATTTCCTTTATGGGCATTATCGTGCCTATCTCGTTGTTTGCCGCCATGATAGTCACAAGGCAGGTATCGGGGCGAATCGCCGCGCGGACGCTCTCGGGGTCAACATTGCCCTCGCCGTCGACGTCAAGCAGCGTCACCTCATACCCCTGCTTCTCCAGCCTTTTAAGCGAATGGAGGATAGCGTGGTGCTCTATCTTGTCGGAAATAATGTGCTTCTTGCCCTTGCGCGCGCCGCTTTCGGCAGCGGACAGCAGCGCCTGATTGTCGCTCTCGGAGCCGCCCGACGTGAAATATATCTCGCGCGGGTCTGCGCCGATGCACTCCGCAACGGTCTTTCGCGCCTCGAAAAGCGCTTCCGCAGCCAGCTGCCCCACGGTATGCAGCGAGGAAGGATTGCCGTAATTTTCCTCGAGATACGGGAGCATTGCCTCGACAGCCGCCTTGCTCATTTTTGTGGTTGCGGCGTTGTCGACATATATCGTTTTCACTTTGATTATCACCTTTTTCGTTCAAGTGTACTGCACCTTATCGATGCAACAAAAGAATTATAACACATTACACACAAAAAGTCAAGACACAAAACGGCATTTATGGCAATAATGCATAATGACTATGTATTGAATTTTCCTATGGACACGCTGATTAAAGCGCAGCGTATCAAATTCAGCCGCGTGAGTATGCTCGTTTGAACGTGGCGAATTTGATTTAATCAGCGTTTCCCTAGATATTCTCGTCTATCCAAGCGGCGCGCTTATTGAGGAAATTCTTCATATACTCCACCTGAAGCTCATAGGTATTCGCCGCGTAATTCGCCCATGAGGAATAGCCGGGCTTTTCGTCCCAGATACGCCAAACGTTGAAATTCTCCTCCTGCGAGGGGTAAATTTTCTCGGAATAGCTGTCAATGCTTGTCATCGCGGCAGAAAGGAGCCTGTCGCGGACTTCGCCCCAGCGCTCCCGCAGGCGCGCCCTGAACTCCTTGTTCTGCATGAGGTAATTCCCCCACGACGGCTCAACGAACGCACCCTCGCTGTCGCTCCCGATTATCGTCCAGGAGTTGTAGGAGGAATTGTCCACGACATAATTCCCGAAAGCAAGGTCAAAATCCCACACGGGACCCATTTTTATCTTCCCGCCGACGTCGCAGGTGAAAAAGACGCTCCTGCGGAACGCGCTGTCGGTGTTGTTGGTGAGCTCCTGAATTATCACCCAATCAACGAAGCTGTCGATGTCGATATACTCGCCGATGTCACCGCCCGACACTATCGCGGCGTCCGCCTTGTTGAACAGCCCGATTATCTCCTCGCGCTGCTGCGCCGTCATGTTTTCGGGCTCGGGATAGATGAACGTCACGAAATTCAGCATTTCGGAGTCCGTGTGGAAGTAGTCGGTGCCCTGAACGGCAGTCGCGCTGTCCGCGCCGCCGACCTCAAGGAGAAAGCCGCATTCCGGAAAATCGTCCGACTGCTCGGTTATATTCACGCGGTTTTTTCCGACCTCCATGCTCTCGCCGATGGAATATACCCCCTGATACTCGCCGTTGATGAAAAGGTCAACGGGGTACTGCGAGGGCGTCCAGATGAAGTCAAGCTCCCTTGCCATATCATAGGCAACGCTGTCGCGCATGAGGGACTTGTCCGCATAATTCGCGAGCAGTATCCAGTCCTTATTGGCGGCAAGCCCGAGCACCTCCGCCTTTTCGGACAGCTTTATCTTATACGGCTTCTTCGCCCATTTCCAGGTTGAATTGCCGCGCCCCCTTATCTTCCCGCTCATTTCGGGCAGTCCCGATGGGTATTCGGGCGCTTTCGAGCAGTCTATCGAGATCGTCATTCCGATGGTCTGATCGCGCTGTATATCGGTAATAGCTTTCCCGTCGTCAAGCGTGATATTCACAACGGGAAGCAGCCCCTCGGTGCGCTTTGTCACTACAGAGTAGGTCTTTTTCGCGCCGTTATCGTCCGTGACGGTGAGCTTCTGCGTTTTCGTGAGGTCTGCGGGGGCAGTCCCCTCTGCCGAACCGAAGCGGCACACGCCGCCCTGCGCGCTCGCGGTGAGAACCGACTCGGCAAGCTCGCTGTCGGGGACGTAATCCGTACTGTATGTCACCGAAACGTATGCACAGGCGCTTTCCTCGTCGATGGTATATTCCAGCGTATGACCGCCGCCCGTGACCGCGCTCACCGAAACAAGCTCCGCGCAGTATTCGGGGTCGTTTTCCTCGGAGAAAGCCTCCGGCGTTTCTATGGTTTCAAATATCTCTGCGGTATCGGCAGCGCCCGCTTCCGATTGGTCGGTATCGGCGCGCCCCGTTTCCTCCGTGCTTCGGGAAGCCTCGGAACTGCTCCCCGATAACCCGCCGTCAGCCGTTTCCGCAGCGCCCGATGTGCCGTTGATATCCGCACCCGACTGCTCCGAAGCGCCCGAGCAGGCGGTCAGCGAAAGCGCAAGCAGCACCGCCGCCGCAGTTGTCCATTTATTCTTCAAATCAAATTCCTCAAATCATTGTCCCCGCGTACAACGGCACGCAGATAACGCTCCCTTGTTTTCAAGCCGCCCGATTTACTCCGTCGTTACCGCCTTGGCAAGATTTCTCGGCTTGTCGGGGTCAATACCCCTCAGCACGGAGGTGTAGTAGGCGATGAGCTGGAGCGCGCACACCGTCGGCAGCGGAATGAGCATATCGTCAAGCTGCGCGTCAATGTCAAAGCGCATATCCACAGTTCCCGCGCTGAATTCCGTTCCCTTTCGGCAAAGGGCGATGACTGTTGCGCCGCGCGCCTTGACCTCCTCCATGTTGCTTATCGTCTTGGCGAGAATGTCAGCCTGCGTCGCGACGGTGATAACGGGCACCCTGTCCTCTATGAGCGATATCGTGCCGTGCTTGAGTTCTCCCGCGGCGTAAGCCTCGGAGTGGATATAGGTTATCTCCTTGAGCTTGAGCGAGCCCTCGAGCGACAGCGCGTAGTCAAAGCTTCTGCCGATAAAGAAGAGATTTTCAACATTGACGAGCTTGGATGCGATGAACTGGCACTCCGCCTTGCGGTCGATAATATCCTGTATTGCCTGCGACGCGCCGTAAAGCTGCGCGGTGAGCCGCTTCAGCTCGTCAAGGCTTATCTTCCCGCGCGCGAACGCCGTCCTGAACGCAATGAGATACAGCGCCGCTATCTGCACCGTGTACGCCTTTGTGGAGGCAACGGCTATCTCGGGGCCTGCGAGCGTGTGTATGAACATATCCGCCTCGCGGGCGATGGCGCTGTATTTAACGTTGACAACGGCGAGGGTTTTCGCGCCGCGCTGCTTCGACAGCTCGAGCGCCGCCTTTGTGTCCGCCGTTTCGCCCGACTGCGACACAACGATAACAAGGTCGTTCTCCCCGACTATCGGGTCCATGTACCTGAACTCGCTTGCCACCTCGACCGTAACGGGCACGCGCGCGAGCTTCTCTATGGCGTACCGCGCGACTATCCCCGCGTGCATAGCCGTTCCGCAGGCAACAATGAAAATTCTCCCGAAGCCCGCAAGCATTTCATCGGTAAGACCTGTCCCCGAAAAATCGGGAACACCGTCCCGCACAAGGCTGTCAACCGTCTTGCGGACAACCTCGGGCTGCTCGTGTATCTCCTTTATCATGAAATGGGGGTAGCCGCACTTCTGCGCGCTCTCAACGTCCCATTCCGCAACGCTCGCTTCCTTTTCGACAGGCAGCCCGTGCACGTCGAAAAACTGCACGCCGTTTTCGTCCATGCAGACTATCTCGTCGTCCTCGGGGAGGACGTAATTCTTAGTATATTTGAGGAATGCGGGGATATCCGAGGCAATAAAGCTCTCGCCCTCGCCAAGCCCGACGATAAGCGGGCTGCCCTTTCGCGTAGCGTAAACCCTGTCGGGGAAATCCCTGAACAGGATACCGAGCGCATAGCTGCCCTCAAGCTCCTTGACCGTTTCCATTATCGCCTTGAGCGGGTTGCGCTCGGAGTAGTAATAGTCAAGCAGGCAGGCAACGACCTCGCTGTCCGTCTGCGACAGGAAGGTGTAGCCCTTTTCGGTGAGAAATTCCTTTAGCTGTATGTAGTTCTCGATAATTCCGTTGTGGACGATAGTGACCCTGCCGTTGCTGTGCGGGTGGGAATTAACGTCCGAGGGCTCGCCGTGCGTTGCCCAGCGGGTGTGACCTATTCCGCAGTGCCCCACGGGGCTGCCCTCTTCGTCAAGCTTGTTCTGCATTTCAACAAGCTTTCCGCGCGTCTTGACCGTCCTTATGACGTTGTTTTCAAAGACAGCTATCCCCGCGCTGTCATAGCCTCTGTATTCAAGCTTCCCAAGCCCGTCCATGAGCACCTCGGTGCAGTCGCGCCGCCCGATGTAACCGACAATACCACACATAATATATTCTCCTTTTAACTCGTAATTCATGACCCGCAGCGCCTTGCCGACATTATTCGCCGCAGATCATGCATTTATTTATATTTATACAATATACAGTATATCACTATCCGGGGAAAAATTCAAGGGCAGCGCCGAATAATTATTACCGGGAAACCGCTCCGCCGTTTTTTTCGGCATATTGTACAAATCGGGCGCGGGCGGGGCGGCGTTCGTCGGGCGGAATTTTGCAGCAAGCGGCTGTGCCGCGGCAGAAAAAATCCGTGCTGCGCGCATTTTGTTTCGAACAAAGTACAGTTACCGCTTGAAAAATTTTAAAATGTATGGTATACTTTAATTAAGTAACCACGAAAGGAGCCCGGAAATGATCAACGGCAAAAAGATCGTTGCACTCTGCTGCCCTACCATATCGGAAGCGCAGTGCCACAAATACATAATTTCCCTTAACAAATATATTTCCTCGGACGATTGCAGGCTCCTTGTATTCACCGCAACGACCGACCTTTACATCAACTCGCCCACGCAGCACGGCGAAGCGGCTATTTTTGACCTCATAAACTACGATACCACCGACGCGGTGATCATTGTCGAGGAGCGGATAAAAGCCGCCTACGTTATTGAAGGTATCTTAGAAAAAGCAAAAGCACACAATATCCCCTGCCTTGTGATCGGGCAGCAACATGACGGCACGGCGAACGCGGAATTTAACTACGAAAAGGGCTTTCGCCTTATGGTGGAGCACGTTCTTGATGTTCACGGCGTTAAGCGCCCGCATTTTATGGCGGGAATGAAGGGGAATGATTTTTCCGAATCGAGAAAGCGCGTTTTCGCGGAGATTTGCGAGTCGCGCGGTATCGGCGTTGACGACACAATGATAAGCTACGGCGACTTCTGGAGCGATCCCGCACAGAAAGCGACAGAGGAGCTGCTGAAAAGAACCGAGCTTCCCGAGGCTATTATCTGCGCCAACGACGCAATGGCTATCGCGGTGACAAACACGCTCACCGAAAACGGCGTTCGCGTACCCGACGATGTTATCGTGACGGGCTTTGACGGCATTGAGGATATAAAATATTCCGTCCCGAGGATAACCTCCTGTATGTGCAGCTACGAAAAAATGGCAAAAAAGACCGCCGCTATCGTGAAGTCAATGCTTGACGGCGAGCCCGTCCCCGATACCTCCCTCATAACACCCTCGCTCATTCTCTCGGAAAGCTGCGGCTGCTCAAAGGACGCCGCGCTTAACGCCGCGGACACCATCAGCGATATCAGCAACCGCTTCTACCGCTTCCGCAGCGAGGAACGGCAGATGTACGAGATGTCCTCCCGTATTCTCACCTGCAAAACGGTTGACGAGGCAGCCTGTCTGCTGAACAGCTACGATTTGTACGACATGAACTGCGTGCTTAAAAACGAGTGCATTGACCCATCGGTCGACCCCGTTTCGGGCGGAACGGCGGGCTATGGCGATACCGTTATTGAATTTTTCGAAACCGACTGCCACAGAAAGGGCAGGCACGAAACATTCCGCACGGCGGACTATCTCCCCGACTTTGACGAAATGCTGAACTCGCACGACACGCCGATAATATTCTGCGGTCTTAACGTGCTTGATATCCCGCTCGGGTACTGCTGCTTCCATTTCCACAACTGCGACCTTGTGAACTATGTCAAGTCCGAGCAGACGGTAAGCGCGCTCAACAACGCGATAAGCGGGTTCAGGAATATGCGCTACCACCGCTACCTCATGGATCAGATAGAGGAGATGTACCGTCTGGATGCGCTCACCTCGCTTTACAACAGAAGCGGCTTTATCCGCGAATACCGCCGCAGGACAACGGCAGGCGCGCCGGGCGCGGACAAGATGACCGTCATCATGACCGACCTTGACGGGCTGAAGAAGATCAACGACAACTACGGTCACGACGAGGGCGACTTTGCGATAAAGACCGCCGCCGAAGCAATGCGCTGCTGCTGCCCCGAGGACACGCTCTGCGTGAGGTTCGGCGGCGACGAAATGCTCGCCGTTTATTTCGGCACGCTGGACGAGAAGAAGCTCAAGGCGGATTTCGAGAAGTTCTACGAGGAGCGCAACGCCGCTTCCGGAAAGCCCTACAAGATCTCCGCAAGCGTCGGTATGTACGAATGCAATATCATGGAGGAAATCAACTTCGACGAGCTTGTGAAGCGCTCCGACAAGCTTATGTACTTCGATAAGGCGAGAAAGAAGCTTCTGCGCAATAATTGATACGACATTAAAGGCGCTCTGCGTTACGGGGCGCTTTCTTTTCGACAATGAATGAATATTGAATAATGAATAAAGAAGAATGAATAATGGCGGTATCGGCTTCGCCGATTGTTCCGAAAAAATGCACCGCAATTATTAAAATCCGTGCCCGCAGGGCACACCAAAATTATTCATTATTCACTTTTCACTATTCAATATTCATTAAGATAAAATCCTGTTTTCATGGTTTTTCGACAGACCTGGCGCTCTGCGTTACGGGGCGCTTTTTATTTGTACGGGACGCCGCCCGAGCGGGAGCATTCCCCCGAAATACCCCGAATATCAGCCGCCTTTTCCCCCGAAAAACAACGCATTATTGACAACGGTCGATTTTTATATTATAATTGTATAGGAGTACTCTCACTGTCCGACCGACATTGACATGCGCGGCGGTTTGTGTTATTTAAAGGAGTAATTATGGATCTCAGGATACAGCGAACAAAATCGGCTGTAAGGGAAGCTTTCATCGGGCTTCGCAGGAAAAAGCCGATCGAGAAGATAACGGTGACCGAGCTTGCGCGGCAGGCGGGCATTAACAAGGCGACATTCTACCTGCACTACTCCGACATTTACGCGCTTTCGGAGGAGGTCGAGGACTCAATTATAGACGAGCTTCTCGACGGTGCGGCGGACAACTTCTTCGACTCGCCCCGCGAATGCGCGGACAGCCTTTTCGCGCGGTTTCTGAACGACCGCAGGCGGCTGAGAGTCATCTTTTCGGGCAGCAGAAGCGCATTTTACGCCCCGAAAATAGAGCGGCGCTTCAAGGCGATGATATACGAAAAGCGCCCGCAGTTCCGCACCGAAAGCAACGACATTATCCTCTCCTTCCTCATTCGGGGAATGTTCCACACCGCCGCCGAATGCGCCAATGAGAACGAGCGGGAGGTCTGCGGGATAATTTCGGAGCTCTCCGCAGGGGTTATCGACAGGCTGCGGTTTTAAGCTTTTAACTTAACAATTAACTATCAATTATGTATATGGCGCAATCATTTATTAAGTCATTATTCACAAAAATCACCCTAAAACGCTCCGACCCGCTTTACAACGCGGCGGGAATATGCTACAATCCGAATACGAACCTATCAGCAAAAGGAGAGATCTCATGAAAAAACTGTTATCCGTTATACTCGCAGCCGCTGTCGTTCTTGCCGCAGGCTGCTCCGACGCGAAGGCTCCGACCTCCGCCGAAACGAGCGCTGCCGACGCCGGTGCCGCTGCCCACGAAACAGCAGAAAGCGCGCTCGACAACAGCGAAAGTACCCCCGAAAACAACGAAAGTACCCCCGACAACAGCGAAAATACCCCCGAAAGCAACGAAAGTACCCCCGACAACAGCGAAAGCACCCCCGACTACTCTTCCCTTTCGGAGGAGGAAATATACGACCTCATGGTGGAGCGCTCGCTGATAACAACGGGCGACATGACCCGCATGGCGAACGTGCTGAAAAAAGCGCGTGACGGCGGGGAAATAACCGTCGCGTACATCGGCGGCTCGATAACCTACGGAATGACCGTTGCGCCCGCCGAGCCCGAGAAATGCTGGGCTTACCGCTCGACGGAATGGCTGCGCGGGCAGTTCCCCGAAGCGACGGTGAACTACGTCAACGCGGGCATAAGCGGCACGCCCTCTATCCTTGGCAATGCGCGCCTTGAACGCGATGTCCTCGCGTATGATCCCGACATCGTTTTCGTTGAATTTGCCGTCAACGACGGAAAGAGCAGCGAATATCAGACCGCCTACGACAGCCTTGTCCGCACGCTTCTCACGCAGGAAAAGGATATCGCGGTCGTGCTGTTGTTCACGGTCATAGAGAGCGGGCACACCTGTCAGGAGCACATGAGTAAGGTCGGCGAGCAGTACGGGCTGCCCATGATAAGCGAGCCGAACTCCCTCGGCGTTGAGTTTGCGGACGGAAGAATGACATGGCAGGACTACTCCGACGACGAGAGCCACCCCAACGAGGCGGGTCACATTATGGTCACCGATTTCGTTACGCATTATTTCGAGCAGGTCATCGCGGACATCGACGGCAGCTGCGGTACGGTTGACAAGGAGCTCCCCGAGCCCGTTTTCAGCGACCGTTACATGAATATGCACTACTTCGACGGCGGGTATGAGAACGCGCCCGACTTCGAGCTTGATAAAATGCAGCCTGCCTCGGGGCATGAAAACTTCCCGAACGGCTGGAGCTACAAGGGCGAGGAAGAGGCAAGCATGACCTTCACGCTGAAATGCAGCGCGCTCGAAATGATCTACAAGGCGAACAACAGCAAGCTCTACGCCGACGCGGACATCTACATCGACGGCGTAAAGACCTGCACGGTATCCTCCAACCGCTCCGACGGCTGGAGCAACCCCGTGACGCAGATGATAATCGACAATGACGAAAGCGCGGAACACACCGTCAGCATTGTCGTTCCCGCGGGGGATAAGCATTATTTTGAGGTAATGGGCTTCGCTTATACGGATTGAGCCGTTGACCACACAAAACAAAGGCGCTGTGAATAACACGGCGCCTTATTACTTTATTAAAGGTAACAAAATGTATCAAAGCGGCTTTATCACGATGTCCCCGCCGACAACCGCCGCGCGGCAGCAGCAGTTCTTCGAGTTGACCTGCATAATGCTTGAATTTATCCTGAGGGTAACGCCCGGATAGAGCGTTTTGCGGCAGGATATGTAGAGGTTCTGCGCGAGCTCGAGAGTGGTGTTTATTTCATTGATACGCGCCTGCGCTTTCCGCACCTCCGCCTGCATTTTAAGGCGGTTCCTGAGCGCCTCCGCCTTCATCTGCTCGCGCTCGGGCGGAAGCTTTGCGACCTTCTGCATTTCGCTGAGCGAATTGAGTATCATTCCGAGCTGCTCTGCCTTGTCCTCAAGCTCCTTTATCGAACGCTTCAGGTTTTCGCGCTCCTCGAAGAGCACCGCGTTATTGCCGAGAATAAGCATGGTTCGGGTGTAATTCTCCGAGCCTATCGTCATTGCGTCGATGTTGTTCAGCGCGGTGTACTTGCCGCCGACCATTACGCCCTTTCCGACCGCGCGGATATCGTTCCCCGCGAACACCTCTCCCCCGACAAAGGACTGGCTTTCAACGTCGCCCCCCGCAGTAATGCGGCTGTTCTCGCAGAAGCCGAGAACGACCTTTCCGCCCGCGTTTATCGTTGAATTTATGCTGCCTATGCGAACGCTTATGTCGCCCGCCGCGGTCAGCAGCGCGCCGTTGCAGGAGCCGTTCACGGTGATGTCCTTTTTGGAGGTCACGGAAAAGCCCTCAAAAACGCTTCCGCGCACCGTAACGCTGCCGATAAAGTCAATATTGCCGCTCGCTACGTCAACGTCGCCGTTGATGACAAGCTTCTCCTCGACCGAAAACGCGCCGTTCAGAAAGCGCAGATTGCCGTCGATAGCCGCGATGAGCTCTGTCCCGTCGTTGATGAGCGATGTGCCCGCGCCCGCTCTTATGTTCGCGGGAACGCCCTTTTTCTGAGGAACGACGCGCCCCGTGATATCCTTACCGGGCGTGCCCTCGGTGGGCATGGTTATGGTAGCGATAGGCGTGCCCGCAGTAATGTTGCGGACAATGCCGAGATTTTTGTAGTCGACAACGCCGTGCTCGTCCTCAACGGGTGCGATCACTGTGCTGGTGTCAAAATGATAGGTGATCTTTCCGTCAACGCCGTCAACGGGAGGCGTCCACCGCGCCGCGCAGATATTCTCGCCGTAGCGCTTCTCCTCGACCGCCTTCCGGATATCCTCCTCAAGGACGCCGCAGGTGATGTTCTTAGCCTCAAGCGCTTCAACAGCCTTTTCGTACGTTATATCAAGCCCGCCGTTCTCCGGGCGCGTAAACGACAGGAATGCCGTAGTAAAATTCGGGTTGACCGAAAGCTCTGCAATAGAATGGACAGGCTGAGCAAGTGTTCTGTTATCGATATTTTCAGACATGATCCATGCTCCTTTCAACTATTATACGGTATTTCCTATTGTTATTATAGCATATTATCACAAAGAAATCAACAGCTAAACAGCATTTTTGTGCAAGTACACAAAAATAATGACAGATTATTCACATAACAGAAGCAGTACAACACCACCGAAAATCAGTCGACTGCCTCGGAGATATCGAACGGCGTGGTTTGATAAACGAAATAGTTGAGCCAGTTGGTGTAAAGCAGCGTTGAATGCGCGCGCCATGTCAGCACGGGAAGCTTCGACGGGTCGTCGTCGGGGTAATAATGCTTCGGTATCTCGGGGGAAAGCCCCTTTGCAAGGTCGCGGCGGTACTCGGTGTCAAGCGTTTCCGCGTCGTATTCGGAGTGACCCGTTATGAAGAACTGCTTGCTGTCCTCGGTGCAGACGGCGTAAACCCCCGCCTCGTCGGATACCGCCATAATTTTCAGCCCGGGAACGCGCAGTATATCCTCGGCGCGCACCTCGGTGTGGCGCGAATGCGGAACGCAGAACTCGCTGTCAAAGCCGTGGAAAAGCCGCGACTTCGGGGTCAGCATACGGTGGGTGAATACCCCCGAAAGCTTCTTTTCAAGCGGGTATTTCGGAACGCCGTAGTGGTGGTAAAGCGCCGCCTGAGCCGCCCAGCAAATGTGAAAGGTGGAATGCACATGGGTCTTTGTCCAGTCCATTATGCGGCAGAGCTCGTCCCAGTATTCGACCTGCTCGAACTCCAGCTGCTCCACGGGCGCGCCCGTGATGATGAAGCCGTCGAAATTAAGCTCCTTAACGTCGTCAAAGGTCTTGTAGAACTGCCCGAGGTGCTCCATAGGGGTGTTCCTGCCCGTGTAGGTGGAGGTCTGCAAAAGCGTCACCTCGATCTGAAGCGGCGAATTGGACAGGGAGCGGAGGATCTGCGTTTCGGTGGTTATTTTCGTGGGCATGAGGTTTAGTATCGCGATCTTCAGGGGGCGTATATCCTGATGGAGAGCGCGGTGCTCCGTCATTACAAATATGTGCTCGTTTTCAAGCGTGCTCTGGGCTGGCAGCCCGTCGGCTATTTTTACCGGCATTATTATCATTTCCTTTCGTTGGACATAATGACATTATAATATAGTTGGGGTGCTTTGTCAAGCGTTTCGGGGGTATCGAATTTTTATATGGGGTCAACGGCTTGACTTTTCGGGCTTAACGGCTTTTTTATTTGGGGTCAACGGCTCGAATTTTCGGGCTTAACGGCTCGCGCTCCACCGCCCCGATAGTTTGTACCATATAACATTTTCCGTCAAAATCACTGTTTTGGGGGCAATATTTTGTATATGCTTATATATTGTATTTTGCAATGGAATGTGGTAAAATATAATAAATGCCGAAGTAATATTTGGCAGTAACAAAAGGAGGATATTTATGGTAAGAGCAAAATCAACCAAGATCCTGTCATTAGTAATGGCAGTAGTCATGGCAGCCGCGCTGTCATGCGTATTCTGTTTCGACAGAGCCTATGCGGAAACCGACGGTGAATGGCAGTACACAGTCGTCGGCGGCAATGTCGATATAACCGGCTACATCGGAACCTCGACTAACATTACAGTGCCCGCAAAGGTAGACGGAAAGAACGTTTATTCCGTGTCGGCACTTTTCAACAATTCTTCCAAGCGCAAGGTTACCGCAGTTACGATCTCCTCGGGTATCAAGGTACTCGGTAACGGCGTATTCAGCGACTACACCGCACTTACGAGGATCACACTCCCCGATACCCTTACTACCGTAAGCGCTAACGCTTTCTACGGCTGTACCGGTCTTACGGGCGTTAAGCTCCCCTACTCCGTCACCACTATCGGCGAGAGCGCGTTCATGAACTGCACCTCGCTTATCAGCGCAGACCTCACCTGCCGTGCTTCCGAGATCCCCGCAAAGATATTTGACGGCTGCACCAAGCTCGCAACGGTAACACTTCCCCCTTACATAACAGGTATCGGCGCCAGCGCGTTCAACAACTGCGGCAACCTCAACGCAGTGACTATCCCCGAAAGCGTTAAGTCCATCGGCTCCAACGCGTTCGCAAACTGCACCAAGCTCGCAGGCATCAGCTTCCCCGCTGAGCTCAAGACGATCGACGAGGCTGCTTTCACAGGCTGCTCGCTGCTGACAACCGTTTTCCTGCCCAACAAGGTCAAGACTATCTCCGAGGGCTCCTTCAGAGGCTGCACGAACCTCAAGGAAGTTTACGTTTCCCCCTCTGTGAATATGGTAAAGGCTGACGCTTTCTACGGCTGCACAAACCTCCAGAGAGTTATCTTCGGCGGTGAGTATGTAAAGCTCTCCGGCGTGTTCGACGTTTCCTCTGTCCCCGAGGTTTACTACGCTGTTAAGTATGCGTCAAGCTGGGAGTCCTACACCGGTAAGAAGCAGTCCTACAACGCAGTTGCTTCCATGACCATCACCGGCAAGACCACCCTCAACGAGGGCGCAAAGATGACTGTTTCCGTTACTGCAAAGCCCGCAAGCTGCCAGTTCGGCGACATCTACACTCTGACAAGCTCCAACACGAGCGTTGCGACCGTAAGCAGAGACGGTATCGTAAGCGCTAAGTCCGCAGGTACCGCTACTATCACCGCAACAAGCATCAACGGCACTACCGGCTCGCTTACCGTTAAGGTAGTTCCCTCCGCGCCCACGGGTCTTAAGGTAACGCCCAAGTCCACCAGCTCCGTTGACATCAGCTGGAAGAGCACCGGCGCAACAGGCTACTATATTTATAGATCCACCAAGAAGTCAAGCGGTTATAAGAAGATCGACACTGCCCTCACGACAAGCTATGTCGACAAGGGTCTGACAAAGGGCAAGACCTACTACTACAAGGTCGTTGCATACGTTACCTCCGACGGCAAGAAGATCGAATCCTCTGCGTCCAGCGTTGCTTCCGTAAAGGTAACCTCTCCCACCCCCTCCGGCGTTTCCGCGACCAAGACAAAGAGCGGTGTTGCTACCGTTAAGTGGTCCAAGTCCGCAGGCGCTTCGGGCTATGAGGTTTACATGGCAACATCAAGCAGTGGCAAGTACACCCTCTCAAAGAGGATCGCAAGCGGCTCTACCCTGTCCTACAAGAAGACAGGTCTTACCGCAGGCAAGACCTACTACTTCAAGGTTCGCTCCTATATCGTTGTTAACGGCACAAAGGTTTACAGCCCGTTCACAAAGGTAGTTAAGGTCAAGGTTTGATCCCTGAAATAATTCGATAAACGGAACAGCCGCCCAAAAAGCGGCTGTTCTTTTTTGTGGAATTGCGTTGGATATTACCCGCACTCAACCGCGGTCAATTACGGGCGGGGTGCTCGACTCATGAGAAATTGAATGGCGGATAAAACAGGATTATTCTTCATCATATATTATTTGTACACTATCCAAAATTCCGGTGTTTTCATAGAATTTGATAATAATATGATGTAAATGTGGATATGTTTTTTGATCCAACACCTCATCATGTACTAGTCGTGTCTTGTCGAAGGGATTGTTCGTGATAA
>JBJFHP010000018.1:0-5625 GCA_051893715.1 Oscillospiraceae bacterium | reverse complement strand
AGAAGATTTCTCCGATCCGATGGAAGAAATCATAACCAAAGCGCTGCCGAGAATTTCTGCGATAGACTCACGCCGGTGGATAGAATTTCTTGTAGACAATCTTTCGGAAATAACACAGAAATCCGAGGCGGATTTTTCGCCTTTACAGCTTCGTATGCTGACAATGCTTCAGTTCACGATATGGCAGAAAAGCTGGCAGGAATGCGGCTTTTCGGATATGCTGGAAGGTTTCTGCAAACTTATGGAGTGTCCTGTTATGCTGGCAGAGATGCTTGATTTACTATATTACAATTATGATAGGATCGACTTCGTGGACGAGCCTGTTGACCTCGGTTTCGAGTGTCCGCTTGACCTTCACTGCACCTATACACGCGACCAGATACTTGCGGCGCTTGACTTCATGAAGCCGAATACGGTGCGAGAGGGAACGAAGTATCTTCCCGACAAGAAAGCGGACGTGCATTTCATCACGCTTAACAAGGCGGAAAAGGATTACTCGCCGACAACAATGTACGAGGACTATTCCATAAACGAAACGCTGTTCCACTGGCAGAGCCAAAGCACGACCTCGCAGGACAGCCCTACCGGTCAGCGCTATATAAATCACCGTTCAATGGGAGTGTATGAGCTGCTGTTTGTCCGCGAGTTCAAGCAGAACAAGCTTGGCGCGGCGCCGTATACTTTCCTCGGGTTAACAGACTATGTTTCATCAACAGGTTCAAAGCCTATGAACATTACCTGGCGGCTGCATAAGCCTATTCCCGCGAAATATCTTAGGAAAACAAATAAATTGGTGGTGGGATAATGAGAGAGGTTACCGCGGCAATAATCCGCCGCAGCGGAAAGATACTGATATGCCGCCGTGCGGAGGGCTCCTGCGCGCGTCTGTGGGAGTTCCCCGGCGGCAAAACCGAGCCGGGCGAAACGCCGTTTGAGTGCCTTACACGTGAACTTCTGGAGGAACTGAATATTGAGATAAAGCCGCTTCGGGAATATTGCAGGAGCGTTTACGGCGAGCTTTCGTTCGTGTTTATTGAGGCGGAGATAGTGTCCGGAGAGCCGCAGCTTTCCGTACACGAAGAAATGCGGTGGGTAAAGCCGGAGGAACTTGCGGAATATGAGTGGTGTCCTGCGGATAAACCTGTGGCAGAGAAGCTTTCCAAATAATGGAAAACAAGCTTATTTCTCATCAGTTGGAAATAAGCTTGTTAGTGCATGATGTTCAAGCAGGTACTCAAACTCGAGCCGCTTAAAATTGACGCTTATAATCTGTCCATCCTCAACGCCGCATTCATTCAGATAATACCTGAACTGCATCAGCAGGGTGGATTTTCCGCACCTGCGAAATCCCGTAACCACCTTTATTACCTGCAGGACAAGTTGGCTGAAAAGAACATGGGGCAATAAATCCTTTAAATGCACGCTCAGCGACGAACTCCGGAAAACACTCACCGCTCCATCGCCCGAAACGGAAAGCAGCACACATAAAGTCGAGTGTGCTGGCTCCGAATACATCAAATAATTATATGGCAACACCGCACAATTACCGGCTACGCCTTTGCCGCACGCTTGCTTGCATCTTTTCCGTCATATCGCACAAAATCGGCTTGACGGGCGTCAGCCCGCCTGCGCCGCTTTTGTACGATCTGACGAAAAATCTGCGGCGCAATCGTACGACAATAATTATGCGGTGTTGCCCTATCTCCTGCGTGAAAAATCGCAGGAGAATTTGATTTTAGTGTCCGAAAAAACTTGACGAACAGGTTTTCTGAAAGTATAATAATAGTATAGGAAAGGAGCGCTGCAATGAAGGCAGCTGTATACTCCCGAAAACCAAAGTCACCGTCAATGGAGAAGCGGCGGAAAACGGATAGCTATCTGCCGTGAATTTATTGCGCACAATACCCTTAGGCAAGGCATGATGAGATTTTGCCCGTGTTTCCGCGGCGGCGTTATTGCATTATCAATACACTTGGAAGCATAAGTGCTGAATTTATTGCTTTTTCGGAAATCAAAGGTCTCCGCGGCGCGTATCAGCCCGACTGTTCCGATGGAAATGAGGTCGTCCTTGTCGGGCGCGTCGGGGTAGTTTTTGCGGACAATGTACGCCACGAGCCGCAGGTTGTGGATTATCAGCTTATCCCGCGCGGACGCGTCGCCTGCGGCTGCCTTTGCGACGCATTCCTCCTCTTCCTTTGCGGAAAGCTGCCTTGGGAACAGGTTCTGACCGTCAAAATGAAGCCCGAAGAACAGCAGATTTTCCAGAGCAAGCTTTAGCAGCAGACTATACATGGCAGATTACCTCCAAAAAATAATACAGGAGCATTTTATGGACAATATAAACATATACAGCAGAAAAAGACCGATGACGCGGGAGCACTTCGCGCGTTTGTTCGAGATAATGGAATATTCCTTTCCCGAGGACGAGCGGCGCGATTTTGAGGAGCAGTTCGGCGAGTTTTCGAAGCCGTTTTTTCATTCCATGTGCTACGAGCCCGACGGGATAGCGGGCTTCATGAATTATTGGGATCTCGGGAGCTTTGTGTATCTGGAGCACTTCGCCGTGGCACGGGAGCTCCGCGGGAACGGTTTGGGCGCAAGGCTTATGGACGAGTTTTTCTCCCTCATCGGCGGCAGACCCGTAATTCTTGAGGCGGAGCCGCCCGAGCTGAACGAAACAGCGCGGCGCAGGGTCGCGTTCTACGAGCGCCTCGGCTTCAGCCTTAACCCTCATGAATACTACCAGCCGCCCTACAAGCCGGGCGGCAGACCGGTGCGGCTGGTCATTATGTCCGCGCCGAAGGCGCTTTCCGAGGAGGAATTTTTCAGGGCGCGCACCGTCCTCTACCGCGACGCATACGAGGTCGGAGAGTTCTATTCACCCCGCTTGTGATATTCTATTTTGCCCCGCCTGTACAAAATTCCGCCAAAATGGGCAGCAGGACTTGCAAAACCGATAAAAATATGTTATAATAAAATGTAATTATATTTTTTAATAGTTAACACAGGAGATAAACTATGATACAGTATGATGAAACAAGACTTGCGATGGAAGCGCTCGGTCCCGAGATAGAGGAGCTGCGCGGCGCGCTCAACCTTGACGGTATCAGAATAAAGCTCGACGAGCTTGAAATGAAATCCACCGAGCCGTCATTCTGGGATGACCCCGAAAAATCGCAGGCGATACTACAGCAGATAGGTCAGTACAAGGCGACGATAAGCGCTTTCGAGCGGCTCAAGACCAACCGCGAGGACGTCCTCACGATGATAGAGCTTGCCGAGGAGAGCGGCGATGACACCATGGTGGACGAGGTGAACGCTCTCGCCGAAACGGTCAAGACCGAGCTCGAGGAGCAGAAGCTTGCAACGCTCATGACGGGCGAATACGACAGCTCGAACGCAATCCTTTCGTTCCACGCGGGCGCGGGCGGCACGGAAGCGCAGGACTGGGTGTCCATGCTGCTGAGAATGTACACCAAATGGGCGGACAGACACGGCTTTAAGACCGAGATACTCGATATCCTCGACGGCGAAGCGGCAGGCATTAAGAGCGCGTCTATCCATATTCAGGGCTTCAACGCCTACGGCTTCCTGAAATCCGAGCACGGCGTTCACAGGCTCGTGCGCATCTCACCGTTCGACGCGTCCGGCAGACGCCAGACGAGCTTTGCGAGCGTTGAGGTAATGCCCGAGATTGAAAAGGACGTAAACGTTGATATCCGCCCCGAGGACGTTGAAATGGAAGTGTTCCGTGCGAGCGGCGCGGGCGGTCAGCACATCAACAAGACCTCCTCTGCCGTAAGACTTATCCACAAGCCGACGGGCATTGTCGTTGCCTGCCAGACGCAGAGAAGTCAGGTGCAGAACCGCGACTTTGCGATGAAAATGCTGATGTCAAAGCTCGTCGAGATCAAGGAGCGCGAGCACCTCGACAAGATAAGCGACATCAAGGGCGAGCAGCTCAAAATCGAGTGGGGCAGCCAGATACGCTCCTATGTATTCATGCCGTATACCCTCGCGAAGGATCACAGAACGGGCTTCGAGAGCGGCAATATTCAGGCGGTCATGGACGGCGACATTGACGGCTTTATCAACGCATTCCTCAAGGCAAAGAGCCTCGGTAACATATGATGAAGAAAAACGACATCGTAACGCTTGAGATAACCGCCCTCACCAACGAGGGGAACGGCGTTGCGCGCCATGAGGGAATGGCGGTGTTCGTTCCGATGACGGCGGTGGGGGACATTGTGACCTGCCGCATTGTCAAGGTGCTTAAAAGCTACGCTTACGCAAGGGCGGAGGAGGTAATTACTCCCTCGCCCGACCGTGTTGAGAACGACTGCCCCGCTTATGCGAAATGCGGCGGCTGCTCGTTCAGGCACATTTCATACGGGGCGGAGCTGCGCGCAAAGGAGGGCTTTGTCCGCGACGCTTTCGGGCGGATAGGCGGTCTTAGCCCTGTTTTTATGGATATCTGCGGCAGCGAGAGCGTCGACGGCTACCGCAACAAGCTGCAAATGCCTGTTTCGCGCGGGGATAACGGCGCGGCGGTATGCGGGTTCTATTCCGCGCGGAGCCACAGAGTTGTGCCCGTTGAGCGCTGCCTGCTCCAGCCCGTGCTGTTCTCGGAGATGACCGCGTACATCATGCGCGCCGTCGAGCGGCTTCACATAAGCATTTACAACGAGGAAAAGCACGAGGGCGTACTTCGGCACATTTTCCTCCGAAAAGGGCATTACAGCGGGGAAATATGCCTGTGCCTTGTCGTCAGGAGGAAGGTCCCCGAGCTGTCGCGGCTTGCCGAGGAGGTATGCGGACAATTCCCGCAGATTACGGGTGTTGTCCTGAATATTAACCCCGAAAAAACCAACGTTATTCTCGGCGAAAAGGAAATAGTCCTGCGCAGTAAGGCGGCTGTTTCGGACACAATGTGCGGAGTAAAGGTGGAAATATCGCCGCAGGCTTTTTATCAGGTGAATACCCCCGCCGCCGAAAGGCTGTACGCGCAGGCGCGGGAGTTCGCCGAGCCGAAAGGAAAGACCCTGCTCGACCTGTACTGCGGCGCGGGAACAATAGGGCTTTCCATGGCGGGAGAAGCGGCGCGGGTGATCGGCGCGGAAATTGTCCCCGCGGCGGTGGAGAATGCGAAGCGGAACGCGCTGCGAAGCGGCTTTACAAACGCGGAGTTCATCTGCGCGGACGCGGGCGAGGCGGCGGAAGCTCTCGCAAAAAAGGGAACAAGCCCCGATGTGATAATCCTTGACCCGCCGAGAAAGGGCTGCGACGAGAAAACGCTGTCCGCCTGCGCGGAGATGTCCCCCGAGCGGATCGTTATGATCTCCTGCAACCCCGCAACGGCGGCGCGCGACTGCAAGCGGCTTTCCGAGCTCGGTTATATTGCGGAAACGGTGCGGGCGTTCGACCTGTTCCCGAGGACAACTCACGTTGAGTGCGTGGTCAAGCTTATTAAAAGGTAACAAAAAACGCCCCCGCAAGTTATCCGGGGATAATAAGGGATATGGGCGCAAACCAGCATTACAAAAGGAATTGTAGTGCCGCGAAAATCGTAGACCATACCTGAACAACGAATAAAGGACGCTTTTCGACGAAAGGTGTCCTTTTTCT
>JBJFHP010000017.1:0-1510 GCA_051893715.1 Oscillospiraceae bacterium | reverse complement strand
AACGGCTGGCAGGGCGTCATGGTGTGGATGCAGACGCAGGACGATTTCAGCTGGTACCGCTACGACCTCACCGAAACGGCGGCTTATGATATGTACAGCCTTATCCCCGAAAAAATAGACCCGCTCGGCAGGCTTAGCGTTACCGCCGGAATAACCTCTGAATAACCTCGGGATAACCCCGCAATAACCGTCACAGCCCGCGCGCTTTTTGTGCAATAAACAATAAATAACCGCGTTTTCAACAGCATTTTTATGTAATACTTGTGATTGACAATTATTCGGCACGGGTATATAATAAGTATGTTTGTTTGTCAATATCAAGGGCGAAAACTGCGCCCGTAAAACGAGGTTATTTATGTTAAAAAAATACTTATCCGATCTGAAAAACGAGTTTAAGGGCTATAACGGAAAATCCCTTTCTCAGGATCTAATGGCGGGGCTTACCGTTGCGGCGGTAGCGCTGCCGCTTGCGCTTGCGTTCGGCGTAAGCTCGGGCGCGGACGCGGCTTCGGGGCTTATCACCGCGATAGTTGCGGGCATTGTTATCGGCGTGCTGTCGGGCGCGTCCTATCAGATATCGGGACCTACGGGCGCTATGGCGGCGATACTGCTGTCCGTTTCCGCGCAGTACGGAATTTCGGGAGTGCTCACGGCGGGCTTCATTTCGGGCGCGATACTCATTCTCGCCGCGATATGCAAGGTCGGCAAGCTTGTCAGCTATCTCCCCGCGCCTGTTATCACAGGTTTTACCTCGGGCATTGCGATAATAATTGCGCTCGGTCAGATAGACAACTTTTTCGGGACAAAATCGGTCGGCGAAAATCAGATACAGAAGATCGCATCCTATTTCAACGGGCAGGGGAGCTTTAACCCCGACTGGCTCGCGGTAATGTTCGGCGCTATCGTTGTTGTGCTGATGATAGTTTACCCTAAAAAATGGAACGCTGTCGTGCCGTCCTCGCTTGTGGGGATAATCGTCGCGCTTGTCGTCAACATGATTTTCTTCGAGGAGGGAACAGTCGCAGAGGTGGGCAATATCCCGCAGAGCCTTGTGACCGACGGGTCTATCATAAAGAGCGGCTTCGACCTTGAGCACGTCACGAGCCTTATTATCCCCGCGATATCCATTGCCGCGCTCGGCATGATAGAAAGCCTGCTGTGCGGCGCTTCCGCGGGCAAAATGAAGGGCGAAACGCTTGACGCACAGCGCGAGCTTTTCGCGCAGGGTATCGGCAACATGATAATACCGCTGCTCGGCGGCGTACCCGCGACGGCGGCGATCGCGCGTACCTCGGTAGCTATCAAGTCGGGCGGAAAGACCCGCCTTGTCAGCGTGTTCCATTCGGTGGTGCTGATACTTTCCATGTTCCTGCTCGGCGGCGTTATGAAGCGCATTCCGCTTGCGGCTCTCGCGGGAGTGCTCATGGTGACAGCGTTCAGAATGAACGAGTGGACGGCGATAAAGTCCATATTTAAAAAGAAGTTCAAGTCCTCGATTTTACAGTATGTC
>JBJFHP010000016.1:0-5678 GCA_051893715.1 Oscillospiraceae bacterium | reverse complement strand
GAGCGTAAATCTTGTGAAAGGATATGATATGGGGCTTAACTATATCATACAAGGTAAATATGGATCTTTTCCTTAACGCGGCGCGGAAAAGCGCCGATTATACCAAGCTTGTGAAATACCTTTGCTCGGATAATAAGCTGCCTGCCCTTGTGACAGGCGTTTCGCATATCCACAAGGCGCACTTCATAAGCGCGCTGCTGCGCGAGGACATCAAGCTCCCCGTGCTCGTCATTGCCGAGAGCGAGGGCGAGGCGCAGAAGCTCTGCCTTGACATAAACATGATGAGCGGGGAGAATACCGCGCTGCTTTACCCCGCAAAGGAGCTCATGCTCGGCAGCGTAGAAGCGGCTTCGCGGGAATACGAGCACAAGCGCATTTTCGCGCTTTCCGCCATGGCGGACGGCACCTGCGGGGCGGTCATCTGTTCTGCGGAAGCGGCGGCGCAGCTCACTATTCCGCCCGAGGAGCTTGCCGCAAGAACGGTCAGAATATCCGAGGGCGACGAGATATCGCAGGAGGAGCTTGTCGCAAGGCTTAACGCGGCGGGCTATTCAAGGGCGGATCTTATCGAGGGCGCGGGGCAGTATTCCGTTCGCGGCGGGATTATCGACGTGTTCCCGCCGAGCTCGGTAAAACCGTTCAGAATTGAGCTTTGGGGCGACAGCGTTGACAGCATTTCGGAATTTGACCCCGACACACAGCGCCGCACCGAAGGCCGCGGCAGTATCTGCATTTCCCCCGCCTGCGAAACGCTTTTCGACAGCGGCGAGGAGCTTTGCGCGCGCATTGAAAAAATGACGGCGAAGCTGCGCGGAAAGCGCGCCGAGGAGCTTAAACGCAATTTCCTTGATGATGTGTCAAAAATCCGCGGCGGCGTAACGCTTCACAGCACGGATAAATATTTCCCGCTGTGTTATGATAAGGAGGCAACGGTTTTCGATTACGCGGGGACGGTTTTCGTCTGCGAAAACGTGACTGTTCGCGAAAGCTTCCGCAGCGCCGCATTGCAGCACACCGAGGACCTGAAAATACTGACCGACGAGGGAAAGGTATGCAAGGGAAACGAGCGGTTCATGCTCACGAAGGGCGAGCTTTACGGCGCGCTCGACAGCCGCACGGCGGTGTATTTTGATTCGTTCATGCGCGGCGGCGGGCTGGAGCTCGGGACAATGATAAACGTTCCGTCGGCGGTACAGACCTCTCCGTGGAGCGGCGAGTACAAGCTGCTTGAAGAAGAAATGGGGACGTTTCTCGGGCGCGGGTACAGCTGCGTTGTTTTTGCGGGAACGGACAAGGGCGCGCATACGCTCGCTTCCGACCTTATCGACGACGGGTTCAGCGCGGTGTATTCCGCCGCTCCCGCCGCTCCCGTTGAGGGACAGGTAATCGTCTGCCCCGGCACGCTTTCCGCAGGTCTTGAATACAACGAGGAAAAGCTCGCGGTGTTCACCCATACCGCAGTCCACGCGGAGCGCAGGCGCGTTCCGAAAAAGAAGCGCGGAGAGGAGATACGCTCGCTTTCCGATATTTCGGTGGGCGATCTTGTGGTGCATTATTCCCACGGTATCGGCGTATTTGACGGCGTTCACAAAATACAGACGCAGGGCGTTGCAAAGGATTATATAAGGATAAGGTACGCGGGCGCGGACGTGCTTCATGTGCCGGTAACGCAGCTTGACCTTGTTTCCCGCTATATCGGAACGGGCGACACAAGCACCGTTAAGCTCAACAAGCTTAACTCCGACCAGTGGCAGAAGTCCAAGGCAAAGGCAAAGGCTGCCGCAAAGGAAATGGCGTCGGAGCTTATCGAGCTGTATTCAAGGCGAATGCGGTCAACGGGCTTCGCTTTCCCCGAGGACGACTCGCTTCAGGAGGATTTCGAGCAGCATTTCAGCTATATCGAAACGGATTCGCAGCTTCGCTGTATCGACGAAATTAAGGCGGATATGCAGAAGCCGCAGCCCATGGAAAGGCTGCTGTGCGGCGACGTCGGCTTCGGAAAGACGGAGGTTGCGCTGCGCGCCGCGTTCAAATGTATCGAAGCGGGCAAGCAGTGCGCGATACTTGTCCCGACGACAGTGCTTGCGTGGCAACACTATCAGACGGCGAGCGCCCGCATGGAGGGCTTTCCCGTAAACATTGCGCTGCTGTCGCGGTACAGGTCTGCCTCGGAGCAGAAGGAGATACTCCGAATGCTGTCCACGGGGCGGATTGACCTTGTTATCGGAACACACAGGATAATTCAGAACGACATCAAATTCAAGGATCTCGGTCTTGTCATAATAGACGAGGAGCAGCGCTTCGGCGTTGCGCACAAGGATAAATTCAAGGAGATGTTCAGCGGGGTGGATATCCTCTCGCTGTCCGCAACGCCTATCCCGCGCACGCTCAACATGGCAATGAGCGGCATACGCGACATGAGCGTGCTTGACGAGCCGCCGCAGGACAGGCAGCCTATCTCCACCTACGTCCTCGAGCATGACTGGGGAGTTATTGCGCAGGCGATACAGAAAGAGCTCCGCCGCAACGGGCAGGCTTATTATATCCACAACAGGATAGATTCGATTTACGGCTGCGCCGACAGGCTTCAGGAGCTTCTTCCCGAGGCGCGCATAGGCGTTGCGCACGGGCGAATGAGCGAGGAGCAGATACTTGAGGTGTGGCGAAAGCTGCTTGACGGCGAGCTTGACGTCCTTGTCTGCACAACGATAATCGAAACGGGCGTTGACGTTCCGAATGTGAACACGCTGATAATCGAGGACGCGGATTTTATGGGACTTGCGCAGCTTCATCAGCTCCGCGGACGCGTCGGGCGTACCAACAAGCGCGCGTATGCATATTTCACGTTCAAGCCGGGGAAGGTGCTTTCCGAGGTGTCGCAGCGCAGGCTTGATGCCATTCGCGAATTTACGCAGTTCGGCAGCGGCTTCCGTATTGCGCTGCGCGACCTTGAGATACGCGGCGCGGGAAATATTCTGGGGGCAAGTCAGTCGGGACACCTTGCCAATGTCGGGTACGAGATGTATTTACAGCTTCTCGACGAGGCGGTGCGCGAGGAAAAGGGCGAGGTGAACGTCCACAAGGAGGAATGTCTTGTGGATATCCGCATTGACGCATATATTCCCGAAACATATATCTCCAACCAGGCGCAGCGCGTGGACTGCTACCGCAAGATAGCAAGGATACAGACCGAGGACGACAGCTACGACGTTATAGACGAGCTTATCGACCGCTACGGCGAGCCGCCCGCGTCGGTAAAGGGGCTTGTGGACGTCGCGCTGCTGAGGAACATGGCGTCCGCGTCGGGCATAGTTGAGATTTCGCAGACGGGCGACGATATGATATTCTACCTGTCGAAGTTCGACATGGCGAAGCTTTCGGCTGTCACGGCGGCAGTCGGCGCGAGAATGCGGCTTGAAACGGTTGGCAGACCGCGCATGGTTATTGCCGTCAAGAGCGGCGAGAAAGCGCTTGACGTTATGAAAACCGTTATCACGGCAATGGACGGAGCAGGGAAGAGCGCCGGCTGATTATGCGGATTATTTTCAAAAAATTTGTGAAACAATTACCTTTAATATTTGACCCTGCCGCGAAAATAATAATAGCGCAAAGGTAACAACGAACATCAGGGCTGAAATAAAGCAGCACGGACCTTTGCTATTATTATCGTAAGGAGATTATTATTATGTCTAACAAGCAGGCTAAGGCTAACCTCAACAACATCAAGATGCAGGCGGCTAATGAAGTCGGCGTACAGCTCAACAACGGCTACAACGGCGACCTGACCGCAAGACAGGCAGGATCTATCGGTGGTATGATGGTAAAAAAGATGATCGAGAGCTACGAGCAGAACAGCGCACAGTGATCACTGCAAGGCTGTAATTTCGTAAGGCGATACACGACGCGCGAGAATTGACGTAAAAACGATCCCCCCGTACAGCAGTGCGGGGGGATTTGTGTGCCTGTTGAAATGCGTTGAAGCGGAATTGACCTTAAAAGGGTAAGTCAGTCGGCGGGTCAAATTGCTTCATTGCTGTCGGCGGCAAGGCTTTCGGAGCAGGAGCGGCATATTCCCGAAAGGTTGAGCGTAACTCCGGTTATGGTGTGACCCTCGTTCGAGAGGATCTTTTTTGTTATTTCCTCCTCGAAATCGAGTTCAACATCGAAAACTTTTCCGCAATGGGTGCAGGTCATGTGATAGTGACGGTCTGTTCTGCCGTCAAACCTGTCTTTTCCGTTGGCAATATTTATTTTCATCAGCATACCCATATCGCTCAGCAGGTTCAGGTTACGGTAGACTGTGCCTATACTAAGGTTAGGATTTTCGTCCTTCAGCGCGTAATATACCTCGTCGGCAGTCGGGTGTATAGGGAAATTCATTACCTGCTCGTAAATCATTTCACGCTGTCTTGAATATTTCATCATCTCACCCTTTCCAAATAAATATAATAATCATTATCATAATTATATCACAGTGCTTCATAATTGTCAATAGAAATATTGACAACACGGGGATATGGGGGTATAATATTTATATTAAGGGGGCGGGCGGAATGTATTTTGAATACGGCGAGGAAGAAATGAACTATCTTCGCAAAAAAGACAAGCGGCTGTGCGAGGTTATTGACAAGATAGGGCACATTTACCGCGAGGCGGACAGCGACCTGTTTTCCGCTGTTGTTCACCACATAGTCGGTCAGCAGATTTCCACCAAGGCGCAGGCGACGATTTGGAAGCGTATGCTGGACGCGCTCGGGGAGGTAAGTGCGCAAAGCGTTCTTTCGGCGGGCGAGGAGGGCTTGCAGGCGTTCGGGATAACGTTCCGCAAGGCGGGGTACATAACCGATTTTGCCCGAAAGGTAAGCAGCGGCGAGTTTGACATTGAGAAGATACCCCTGATGACGGACGAGGAAGCGATCGCGGCGTTATCCTCGCTGAAAGGGATAGGTGTGTGGACGGCTGAGATGATACTGCTTTTCTGTATGCAGCGTAAGAACATTTTCAGCTACGACGACCTTGCAATACAGCGCGGTCTGCGAATGATATATCACCACCGCAGTATTGACCGCAGGCTTTTCGAGAAATACCGCAGGCGGTTCAGCCCGTATTGCAGCGTAGCGAGCCTGTATCTGTGGGCGGTGTCGGGCGGCGCCGTGCCGGGTTTGCGAGATTATGCGCCGGACAAGTGATGTTCGGGCTTTGCGTGAGAGGGGAACGGCGGGGCTGTTTCGGATATGCGTGAGTTCGTGATGGAAAGGTGATGTTCGGGCTTTGCGTGATAGGGTAGGGGAACGGCGAGGCTGTTTCGGCTATGCGTGAGTGCGTGACGGGAAGGTGATGTTCGGGCTTTGCATGAGAGGGGAGGGGAACGGCGGTGCTGTTTCGGCTATGCGTGAGTGCGTTACGGAAAGGGGATGTATAACCCTAGCAAGAGGGGGCGGGGAGCGGCGGATTTTCGTCGTTGTCTTGGTGGACGTGAAAAATTTTCACAAGAAATTGAAAAATATTTTAAAAAACACTTGATTTTCTTTGAGTAATATGGTATAATGTTTTAGTCATCGAGATGTGGCTCAGTTTGGTAGAGCGCTGCGTTCGGGACGCAGAGGTCGCAGGTTCGAATCCTGTCATCTCGACCAGTGAAACCTACGACCGTGGGAAATAATGGAAACCACCCTTTT
>JBJFHP010000015.1:0-25929 GCA_051893715.1 Oscillospiraceae bacterium | reverse complement strand
GAACGCCACAAAAAAAGTATGCCGCTCATCTCTCAAAACTCTATTTATGAGCGGCACAAACCACCAAAAACAGAAAAATTCTCGGGGCTGGCTGATAGTTCGTTACTTTACTTTGCCGAAATCGAGCGGCTCACTTTTTTGTATCGTTTAATGTCGTTTTGTATCAATGGCGCACAAACAGCGCACAAAATTTTAATTGTATATCAAAACTATAAGCCTTACATAGATAAGAAAAACCGCTCAACCCTAACAGTTAAGCGGTTTTCTTATGGCACGCCAGGAGGGATTCGAACCCCCGACCCTCTGGTTCGTAGCCAGATACTCTATCCAGCTGAGCTACTGGCGCATATACTCTCTTGAGCACTTATATATTATATCATGTTGATATTGATTTGTCAAGCGCTTTTTAAAAATTATTTTTCATTTTCAGAAATTTTTTATACCCGAAAAATGTACACGAATGTTTTTAGTCGAAACCGGTCATTGCCCGAAGAAAAAAGCCGAAAGATCGATCCCACCAATGAATTTTTATACATTTTCACAAAAATAGACTTGAAAAATGAAAAACAATGTGCTATAATATACACAAAGCAAGGCGTGAACTGCACTTTTTCACCTATGAAATGCAGTTTCGGTCATTAAATCGGATTGGTGGTGAGCATAATGAATGGCACAGGGATCTCGGAAGGAACATCTGAAAAATTCGCCGATAAATTTCTGAAAATCATCTCTCAGGACACCGGAACACTTCACTTTATATGGAGTGTATCGGAAAATTATGTGGAACAGCTGTGCGGTAGCGTATTCCCCGAAAACACTGCGGATCCCCTTGAATATATGCGCGAAAACGGGTTCATTTCACCCGACTCAATATCGGAATTTGATATTTTCTGCGAACAGATCCAATATGGCATTATCCGCGGTGCATCACAGAAGAGCCTCTCTGCCGATATAAAAATGCGAATAGATCCAAATGCGGACTTCACCTACTGCCATGTCTATGTGCTGTTTCTGCTTGACGAAAACCGCCGCATAACCGATCTCAACTTTAATATCCGCCCGTTCACCAAAAATGAGCTCTTTTCCCTTGAGGCGGCGAAGTTCACCTCCGACATGAACCCGTCGTTCTTCACAAAAAGAGTGCAGGAGCTCATCAGAAGCAATCTCGGCAAAAAATTCGCATTCATTCAGTTCGACATCGAACGCTTCAAAATATTGAATGAAACCTACGGCGAAGCGGCAGGCGACGCTCTCCTCAGATTTATTCTGAGATCTCTCGGAATGATCTGTTCCGACGACCAGCCATATGCCCGCCTCACGGCTGACGTTTTCATGATCGTGATAATGTTCGAAGAGAGGAAGGACATCGTCAAGTTTATTCAGCGCCTTGAAATGCTGCTTAGCGATTTTCAGGGCATGGAGTATAAGATGGTTTTCGGCGTTGCAATTGCTGAAAACGCCACCGGCGCTACCCGTATTTACGGCGATAACGCAACCATTGCGCGGCGCTCCATAAAAGGCAGCGCGATAAACAATATCTGCTTCTTCGACGACTCAATGCGCAGTGATATCCACAGAAAAAAGGAAATGGAAGACGATATGCAGAACGCACTGCTCAACAATGAGTTTGTGATGTATTTGCAGCCAAAATATTCCATTTCCACCGGCAGGATAATCGGCGCCGAGGCTCTGACCCGCTGGATATCGCCCGAAAAGGGAATGATTTCCCCCGCCGAATTTATTCCCCTGTTTGAAAGAAACGGCTTTATCATCAAGCTGGATCAGTTTATCTGGGAGGAAGCCTGCAAAAAAGTCCGCAGCTGGATTGACAGCGGGCTTACCCCCGTACCTATCTCGGTCAATGTTTCGCGGGAGTACCTCCACAGCTTTGATATCGTTGGACAGATAACCGCGCTGGTCAAAAAATACAATATCCCGTTCGAAATGCTGGAGCTTGAAATAACCGAGTCGGCAGAGTCGGCAGGCGTCGAAGATGTCGTTAAATTGCTCAAAAACTCCGGCTTCACCATGCTGATGGACGATTTCGGATCGGGCTATTCCTCGCTTAATATGCTAAAGACAACGCAGTTTGACGTCCTCAAGATCGACCGCGACTTCCTTTCCGAATTTATGGAATCGGAACGCGGACGCAAGATAATCGCGCACACGATATCAATGTCGCGCGATATAGGGCTGGACATAATCGCCGAGGGCGTTGAAACAAAGGAACAGGCGCTTTTCCTCAGCCACTGCGGCTGCGACGCGGCACAGGGCTTCTATTACTCAAAGCCGCTCCCGCAAAAGGAGTTCGACGAGGTATTCAGAACGGTCAATTCATGAGGGTTCAATAAAACTTAGCTCCCCGAAAAAACGGGGAGCAATTTTTATAATTTAAGGCTGTCCCGCAGGGATATCGACCTTGTGTTCAAAGCGTATCTCCTTGAGCTTCAGCCCGCTCTGACCGAAATACAGACGGCAGGTAATAAAGCGTGAATACAGATTTGCAGGTCTTGTTATTTCGGCAAGCGCGCCGTTTGTTCCGTTAAACGTGAAAACACCCGCAGGAAATCCCGTTGTAAAGAACGTTACGGGTATCTGCGCCGTTTCGGAGGAGTCGGAGGACGCCGTGATAGTTACATCATATTTTCCGATGACCTTTACGTCAAGCGCGAACACATAGCTGCTTCCCCTTTCGGAAGAAACATTATCAAGCGGTATCGTGAGCCGCCTGTCAAGCTCGTGGAATACCACCTCGCCGCTGTCGCAGTCGTCGCCGTCGTCGGGACGGTTGATTATATCTATTTCGGGTGCATTGCCGCACAGTCTGTTCATCGCGTGGGTATTGATAAGGAAGCGGCAGACGTTCGCGGCGTTGCGCTGAAGCTCGCCCCGCGTGAGCGTTCCCGCCGCGAGAGAGGAAAGAGTGTTGTCGCCGGTGGCATTGTGCGCCGCGTCCGCGCATACCATATATGTGTCGTTCTGTGCGCGCGCCATCTGCGCGAAGTCATTCTTGTCGGGCGCCTTTCCGCGCTCGCTGATGTTTGCCCACCAGTCGGTCATAACAAAGCCGTCAAAGCCCCATTCCTTGCGGAGTATAGTAGTGCAAAGGTCGTAGCAGCCCGCCGTCCATATGCCGTTAAGCGAGCCGTAAGTAGTCATCACGCTGCGCGCGCCGCCCTGCTTCACCGCTATCTCGAAGCCCTTTAGATATATCTCGCGGAGCGCACGCTTGGATATTACGGAATCAATAAAATGTCTGCCCGTTTCCTGATTGTTGCCGCAGAAATGCTTTATCGTTCCCGTAACGCCCGCGCTGTGAAGCCCGCGCAGCTGTGCAGCCGCGCAATTGCCCGTCAGGTACGGGTCCTCGCTGAAGTATTCAAAATTGCGCCCGTTGAGCGGGTGGCGGTGAATATTCATACCCGGACCGAGCAGGCATTCCACGTTGTTCGCCGCTATTTCAATTCCCGCAAGCGCGAACAGGCGCTGCTGTATCTCGGTGTTGAACGTGCTCGCAAGCAGCGTCCCGTTGGGCAGGCTGAACGCCTTGGTGCCGCAGTCGAGCCGCATTCCCGACGGACCGTCGTCGCAGCAGCCCGCAGGTATCACGAGCGCGGTCAGCCCGTCCGATACCCCGCCGAAAGCGGCAGCCGTTCCCGCTGTAACGCGCGGACTTCCCATGCCCTCGCCGCGTATTATGCAGGAAAGGTCGTCGTCGGAAAGCTGCGCGATAAATTCGTCCATGGTGTTATTGCCGCACTTCACATCGGCAAGCTTGATGCCCCTGTCCCCTGTCTGCGGTATCTCGCGGGGCAGATTTTCCGCGCGGCGGAGGTCCATATCCTTTTCCATCAGAGGAACAGGCTCGAACGCGGGCTTGAAGCCCTCCCCGTCACGCTCGGGGCGTATTCTGTCAAACGGCAGCACGGGCGCGCACGCCTCCGAAAGGCGGCTCACCGCGTATGTTGTGTCAATATTAAAGGAACAAATCTTCTCCGCAGAGCGGACGTCTGTGCCGAGATAAACGGAGTATTCCCCCTCCTCAAGCACAAGGCAGTCCTTAAAGCCTGTCACGCCGCTGTCGTCAAAGGACGCCATTTCCTCCTTGGGAATATCAAAATGCAGCCTTGCGAAGCCCTCGGGCGCAAGCGTGGGTGTTTTATCAAAAGCGCACAGCGCGCGAAGCGGCTTGCCGAGTTTCCCCTGCGGCGCCTCGAAATACACCTGAACGACTTCCTTTCCCGAGCGGGAGCCGGTGTTCCTTACCACCGCGTCAAAGGAAACGCTGCCGCCGTCGGCGCTTATCCTGTCCGCAGAAATGTCAAATTTTGTATAGGAAAGCCCGTAACCGAACGGATACATCACCTTTTCTTTTGCGAATGTTTCAAAATAACGGTAGCCGACATAGATGTCCTCGGAATAGAAATTGCGCTCCGTGCCGCCGAAATACGGCGACGAGGGGTAGTCGGAGATGTTGTACGCAATGGTATCGGGGAGTTTTCCGCTCGGGGACACCTTTCCCGTGAGGACGTCCGCTGTGCCAAGTCCGCCCGTCATTCCGCCCTGCCATATGTACATTACCGCGTCGGGCTTGACCTCGCCGACAAAGCTCATGTCGATAACGCCGCCGACATTAAGCAGTACGGTCATTTCGGCAAAGTGCCTGCGGACGGTTTTCAGCATTTCAAGCTCCGTTTCGGTCAGACGATAGGAGCCGCCCTTGTCGGACTGATCCTGCTCCTCGCCCGCCGTCCTCGCGATGATACAAACGGCGCAGTCGGACTTCGCGGCGGCATTTGCCGCAAGTTCATCGGAAACAGGCATTTCTTTCTGCGACCACGGCTCGCCGCCCCAGCCCACGCCGAGATCGACGGGGTTTTCCGCAGACCATGCGGAGTATATGCCGCGCAGCTCTTCGTTGAGCTTTACGCCCGCTTCTTCAAGTCCCTCGGGTATACCCCAGACCCCGGAAACATTGACCATTCCGCCAGAGCCTGTGCCGCTCTTGTAGTAGTGCTCCTGCATTCGCCCGAAAAGCGATACGGTGCAGCCCTCTTTCAGAGGGAGCGCGCCGTTGTTCTCCAGCAGCACCATTCCCTCCGCGACAGCCTCGCGCGCGGCGTCCGTGTACTTATTCCAATCGAGAGTTATCCTGCTCATCATATGTACCCTTTCCTTATTTCTTTTCGGGAGGATTTTCAACGCCCTCCGCGTCAATAACTATCTCCTTTGCCGCAGCGCCTGCGCCCGCCGTGCCGATAATGTCAGCCGCGCAGCAGAATATCAGCGCTATCCCGAGGATAATTGAAGTCGCCTGATACGAATTAAACGGGTTCAGCCCGATAACAATTCCTGCGGCAACAGTCAGCGCAACAGGAATGAGCATTATGTACCACCTGTTATAGCCGCCCTTCTTTATCGCAAAAACATTCGGGATCTTGACTATGCCGAGAACAGCCGCAATTATGCCGGCAATAATGGTGAACACCGACATGACATATTCCGTCAGGAAAACAAGAGCCGCGCCCGCGACAACGCCGAGCACCGCGGTGATAATGACCGCCGCGCCGTTCTGCTTGTCCTTCTTGACAAGCCACACGAACAGGCTCACAACGCCGTATGCGGCGGCGATTATGCCAAGAATCTTGACAAGTGTTTCAAGCGAATATGCGTTGCAGATGATCATGAAAAGCCCGGCAACAAGCTCAAGCATTGACATCACAACAAGGTTTTTCTTCATGTTATTAAGTTTTTCGACGTCCATAGCGACTGCCTCCATATCAATAATAAGGTCACTGCTAAATTCATTATAACCCGTTTGAGTTTTAATGTCAATAGAAAATATGTAACGGGCAGGAATTTCCCGCCCGCGCAGTTATCTGCGGTTCTGCTGCTCGTTCTGGCGATTGTTCTGCTGATTCTGCTGCTCGTTCTGACGGTTGTTCTGCCGGTTCTGCTGGTTGTTCTGCTGGTTCTGCTGATTGTTCTGACGATTGTTCTGATTGGACATTTCTATTCCTCCTGTGAAGCTGTGAACCTTCGTATTGTTTCACTTTTATTCGGCAATTTCTGCCGCAGGGTTATTTTGTGCGGAGATATGAAAATTATGCAGCCTGCCCGAAAAATTCCGTTACACGAACAAAACAGGCTTTTTGTAAGCCCGAAAATAACGATTTGCGGCAGAAGTATTTTCCGATCGTTAACCTAAAAAATATGAAAATTTTATGAAAATAACAAAAAAGCCCTTGCAAAGTTGAAAACTTTATGGTAAAATAGATATAAGAAGCAAAGAAAATTATGATATTTGTGCGCTTCAAATTGTTAATAAATTAACGCAATACCGGGTCCGCGCCCCGCAAAGACCCGTTTCAGCAATAACTATGCCACGCTGACATATAAACGAGGTGGTTCACTTGACAAAACTTGAACAGGCAATTTCAGGCAGCGGCAATGCGGCGTTTTCAATGAGCTTCAGACCGGGGCTGCCCGTCGATTTCCTTTCCGTACCCAATCCGTTCGGAACGGAGAGTACGGTGCTGATGGGCGACATGATCCACCCTGACGATTATCAGCCGTTCTGCGAGGTCATAAATGAAATAGTAAACGGCTCGGAAAACGAGCTGCGGGTCCATGCGCGCATAATGACCGGCGATGAATATAAATGGTACTATATCTCGGCCGCGGCACAGCGCCGCGCGGACGGCTCCCTGACCGAGCTTGACGGAATGATGTTCGATGTGTCAGCATACCTTGACTGCGAGGGCGACGACGCGGTAATGTCGCGCTACCGCAGCAAAAGCAGGCACTCGCTCAGCTCCGCGCAGAACACTCCCCCGCTGACAGATATTCTCGGCGAGGAATATCTCGTGCGCATTCAGCAGCCGTTCGCACATATAAACGGGCTGTTTTCGGCGATAGTTGACAACGACGGAAAGGTCATCGCCTCCGCCTCGGGTCAGGACAGGCGCATTAACCTAAACAAAATGAGCTATCAGCGCAAGAAGAATATCCGCGTCAAGCACCAGACCGTCGCGGCGTGGATAATCGCGGGCGAATCGCAGGAGGCTATCGACTCCAACGCGCAGCTGCTCGACACCATGGTAAAAACCGTGTCCGGCATTGCAAATTCCTATGTTGTCCTCGGAGAGGAAATGGATAATTCGCAGAACGCGAACAAAATGCTCGGACAGAATTTCGAGGATCAGATACTTATTAACAACCTCTATTCGCTCATTCTCCGCAGCCCCGACACAAAGACCTCCATAAGCAGCATTATCCCGCTCATTAGCGAATATTTCTGCCTTGAGGACATCATGTTCTGCTCGGGAATAAACACCGCGGCGAAAATATACCGCTGGGATCAGAGCGGAATGCTGCTCCCCGTTGTGACAAGCTTCCCCTGCATAGAAGAGCTCGAAAAGGAGCTTGAATACAGCAGCGTTGTTTTCGTTGACGAAAAGAATGTCACAAATAACAAGAACGGCACCCGCAGCTTCGCGCTGTCGCTGACCTATGAAAGCGGTCACAAAAGCGGCGTCGTCGTGTATGTTTCGCAAAACAGCAAGCAGTGGACGAACCGCGGCAGAAAGCTGCTCAAAACGATAACGCAGATACTTTCGACCGTTATAAACAAGTCGTTTATGGAGGCAGAGCTTGAGCAGTCGCAGCAGCACCTCTCAAAGCTCGCTTATTACGACTTCACCACAAATATCCCCAATCGGAGTATGTTTGAAAAGGACTTTTCAGCCCTTATTTCGGACGGAAAAAGCGGCGCGGTCATTTCCGCGGAAATAGCCAATCTGAAAACTCTCTCCGAGATATACAGCTGCGAATATGCCGACGATATCGTCCGCAGCATCGCCGAATACATTGCCGCGATACCGTGCAGCTCACATAAAAAGGTGTACCGCTTCAGCAACGACATCCTTTTCATTACCCTGACGGACTGCAATACCGATGAAGCGCGTCAGCTCGCGCAGGCGATACTCACGAAATTCCGCTCGCCGTGGTTCCTCAGAGATACCGAGCACCACCTTGAGGTGTACGCGGGCGTGACTGTCTGCCCCGACGACGCCGAGGATATCTCCGACTGCATTAAGGCAGCTACGCGGACGCTCCGCCTCGCAAAGGAGCGCAGGCTCGTCGACGCCGTTTTCTACTCCGACGGTCTTGAAGAACAGCTAAGCGACAACCTGCGCGTTAAGAAGCTGATAATCGACGCGGCGGAAAACAATTTCCGCGGGTTCTACCTGCTTTACACGCCGATACTCACCGTCGACACGGGCGAGCTGCACTGCTGCGAGGCTAACCTTTTCTGGGGCAACGAGGACATCATTGTGTCCCGAAGCCGGTTTCTGCCTATAATAGACAGGCTCGGTATGTCGGCGGAGATATACCGCTTCGTTGTTGACAAGATATGCGATTTCTGCGCGACGGTGCGCGAGAACGGGTTTGAAAACTTCCGCGTAAGCTTCGCCGTCCCCGAAAATATCCTCAACTCGGACGCCTGCATTGCGGCGCTGCGCGGCGCGCTGCTGGAATATTCGCTCCCGCCGACGGCGGTCAGCATTTCCGTGTCCGAAAGCGCGGGAACGCTCAACGCGGGCAATATGTACCTGCGGCAGCTGTCAAAAATAGGCGTTAACATCATCGCCGACGACATAGGCGAAAGCTTCTTCACCACAGCGCCGCTGCACAATTCGGATGTAAAGACCGTTAAAATACGCGCCGACCGCTTCAAGGGCGACCCTATCTCCGATATGTTCATGCGCTCGGTGATAAATCTTGCGCACGAAAAGGATATCTCCGTCTGCGTCCGCGGCGTGGACAATGCGGAAACCTATGACAAGGTGAAGAAATTTGACATTGACCTCGTTGAGGGAATTTACAACGGCAGGCCGCTGCACTCGACCGAATTTATCGGCAGGCTTGTCGGCGACAGTGCGGCTGTCGGCAAGTGACCCGCAATTCGCAGTCATCACATTATTGTTAAAAAAGCCGAAGATTTTCAATAAATCCTCGGCTTTTTATCATTTTTGGCGAAATTTCCGTTAACATATTTTTTACCTGTTCTTTCTATTGCAAACTCGGGAAAAATGGTTTATAATATTGTTGTATAGGGTTTTGTTCAGACAACCGTCCTTTTACCCTTTGATGATCTGGGAGCGAAATGAAAACTGTTTTGAAATTTCTCGGCGGGTACTTCAGACACCTTGACAAAATACTGCCGCTTATCTGCGCGGCGCTCACCGTTTTTGACATCATTCTCGTGCATTCGATGTATGAAAACGGCTATATAAACATCAGGGTCTTTGAAACTCAACTTTACTCCGCTGTTATCGGCTTTGTCGCCGCTATTGTCATAGGCATGATAGACTATAAATTCATGTCAAAGGTGTGGTATATCTATGCGCCCGCGGCGCTGATACTGCAATTCCTGCTGTTCACGCCGCTCGCGATACAGCGCGGCGACGATATCGCATGGCTGGATTTCGGCTTCACGACCATTCAGCCGTCCGAAATACTTAAAATCGCGTTCATTCTGACGCTGGCGACGCATATCTCAAAGCTCGGCGACAAGCTCAACAGCCTGCCGCACCTGCTTCTTCTGTGCGTTCACGGGTTATTCCCCGTTGCGCTTATTATCAAACAGGGCGACGCAGGCTCCGCGCTGGTCTTTCTGTTCATTTTTCTGTGTATGCTCTTCGCTGCGGGTATTTCCTGGAAATACATTCTTGTTTTCGGCGCGGCAATACCGCCCGTGCTTTATGTGGCGTGGAACTACGTCATGGCTGACCACCACAGGCTGCGCATTCTCATGCTGTTCGACAAGGAGCTTCAGGAGCAGGAACGGCTCAACGCATATATGCAGCAGTACAACGGCACGATAGCGCTCGGCTCGGGACAGCTGACGGGGCTCGGATTTCATTCGGACAATTACACCTACGTTCCGGAAATATACAACGATTTCATTTTCTCATATATCGGCATGACGCTCGGCTTTATCGGCTGCATGGCGGTCGTGATAACGCTCACCGTGCTCTGCCTGAAGCTGCTGTCCAACGCCTCCGCCGCAAGCGATATGCTCGGAAAGCTTATCTGCACGGGCGTTTTCGCAATGGTCGCGTTCCACTGCATAATAAACATCGGCATGGTGCTGTCGGTAATTCCCGTTATCGGCATTCCGCTGCCGTTCATCAGCACCGGCGGTACGTCAATGATAACCATGTACGCGTCAATGGGACTTGTCCTCAGCGTGTCAACTCACAAAGAAAAAGCAAAGCATATGTTCTACACCGAAAAGGACTGACAAAGCAACACGCAGGTATCACCCTGTAAAATAGACATACAAAAGAAAGGTCTGCTTATGAAACCCATCGTATCCACACTAAAGGAAATCTACCCCGACAGCCAGCTTGCGGCTCAGGCGGAGCGCTACTGCAAGGCGGAGAACGCATTCGCCGAGTATTTCGGCGGCATCGGCGAGCACCGCTTTTTCTCCGCGCCCGGCAGGACCGAGATCTGCGGTAATCACACCGACCACAACAACGGCAAGGTGTTCGCGGCGAGCGTTGACCTCGATGTTATCGCAGTGGTTGAGTTAACCGACGACAACTGCATTACCATCAAATCCGAGGGCTTCCCCGAGGACAAGATAGACCTGTCCTCCCTAAGCGTCCGCGAAAGCGAAAAGAACACCTCCGCGGCGCTCATTCGCGGCGTTGCGCACGGATTTGTCAAGCAGGGCTACAAAACGGGCGGTTTCCGCGCTTACACCACCTCCAACGTAATGAAGGGCTCGGGGCTTTCCTCCTCGGCAGCGTTTGAGGTGCTCACGGGGACAATACTTTCCCACCTTTTCAACGGCGGGCAGATATCCGCGCCCAAGATTGCGCAGATAGCGCAGTACGCCGAAAATGTTTATTTCGGCAAGCCCTCGGGTCTGATGGATCAGATGGCGTCCTCCGTGGGCGGGTTCGTCGCTATTGATTTCCGCGACACCAAGTCCCCCGTTATCGAGAGCATTCCTTTCAATTTTGAGGAGCACGGTCATGCGCTTTGTATCGTTGACGCAAAGGGCGATCACGCCGATCTCACCGACGAATACGCGTCTATCCCCGCAGAAATGAAGGCGGTGGCGCGCTTCTTCGACTGCGACAACCTGCGCCAGCTTTCCCTTGAGGATATTATCCTCAACATGGCAGACCTGCGCCGCGAATTCGGCGACAGGGCGGTGCTCCGTTCGATACATTTCTTCCATGAAAACGAGCGCGTTGAAAAGGTCGTTCACGCGCTGAAAACAGGCTGCTTCGAGGACTTCCTCTCCTCCGTTAAGGAAAGCGGCGACTCCTCGTTCAAGTACCTCCAGAACATTTACGCCAACTCCGACGTAAAACACCAGTGCCTAAGCATTGCGCTCAACGTTGCCGAAAACACGCTCCACAGAAAGGGCGCGTGCAGGGTGCACGGCGGCGGATTTGCAGGCACCATTCAGGCGTTCGTTCCGCTCGAGGCGCTCCAGCAGTTCAAGATGAACATGGACAAGACCTTCGGCGCAGGCTCCTGCCATGTGCTCACCGTTCGCCCGATCGGCGGCACGGAGGTTGTTTTGGGGTAAATTTAACGGTAACAAAAAGGGCGGGAAGCCCCGCCCACAGCTTGTCGAAAAAAGTCTTTTCGACAAGAAATGAATAATGAATAAAGAAGAATGAATAATGGCGGTATCGGCTTCGCCGATTATTATTAAAAAAGTGATTATACCGCCACTTTTCAAAATCCGTGCCCGCAGGGCACACCACATTTATTCACTTTTCATTATTCACTATTCATTATTCAATAAGATAGATAAACACTGTTTTCAGGGTTTATCGACAGTCTGAAAGGGCGGGAAGCCCCGCCCATTATTCCATCAATCCGAATAAACCTCGTATGCGATTACACGCAGGATATCGCCCGTGATCAATCTACCTCGTATGCGCTCATTTGCTTGATATTCATGCGGTCGACAAGCGCGTAGACGGAAATGCCGTTCTCGGTGTATTCCTCGCTGAACACCTTTCCGTTCACGCGGATAACAGATGTCAGCCCCGCCTTGTCATACGGTATCAGCAGCTTCATGCGGCGGGAGGTTTCGGGAAGATTTGCCGCAATGACCTCAAGCAGGCGGTCTATCCCCTCGCCTTTCAGCGCGCTTATGCGGACTGTGCTGCTGTCGGTCGGGAAATCCTCGTCAAGCTTGTCGCACTTGTTGAGCACGGTCACAACGGGTATCTCCGACGCGCCGAGCTCCGCTAAGGTTTTCAGCGTAACGTCGGCTTTCTCGGCGGCTTCGGGGTCGGACGCGTCGCAGACGTGGATAATGATGTCCGCGCAAGCCGCTTCCTCAAGCGTTGATTTGAACGCCTCGACAAGGTGATGCGGCAGGCGGCGGATAAGTCCCACGGTGTCCACCAGAAGCAGCGAGCGCCCGTCGGGAAGCTCGATAGCGCGCGAGGTCGGGTCAAGCGTTGCGAAAAGCTTGTCCTCCGCGAGAACTCCCGCGCCGGTCAGCAGGTTGAGCAGCGTTGACTTGCCAGCGTTGGTATAGCCGACGATCGCGCCGACCTGAACGCTGTCTTTCTTCCGCCTTTCGCGGGAATAGCCGCGCCGCTCCTCAAGCTCCTTTAACTCCGCGGACAGCTTGTCTATCCTGCGGCGGATATGGCGGCGGTCGGTTTCGAGCTGCGTTTCGCCCGGGCCGCGCGTGCCTATTCCTCCGCCCAAACGGGACAGGCTCGCGCCGACGCCCATCAGCCGCGGCAGGCGGTAGCGCAGCTGCGCAAGCTCGACTTGCAGCTTGCCCTCGCGGGACACCGCTCTGCCCGCAAATATGTCAAGAATGAGCATGGTGCGGTCGATGACCCGCACGTCGGTCACGTCCTCGATACAGCGTATCTGCGACGCGGTAAGCTCGCAGTCGAATATGAGCAGCTCTGCGCCGAGCGTCCCGCACAGCTCCTTTACCTCCTCAAGCTTGCCCTCGCCGATAACGGTCGCGCTTTCGTATGCGTCGCGCTTCTGAACGACGCGCGCTATTTCCTCCGCGCCCGCTGTCCGCGCAAGCTCCGAGAGCTCGTCAAGGCTTGAATTGCAGTCGTACTCGCCTGTGTCGGCGGTGACGAGTATCGCTCTTGTCATTACTTTTTCTTCCATATATCGTCCTCCTTTTCGGGACAAATTGACCCCGCGAAAACAGGGAAACAGTTGAAAACAACACACATAATGCTATTATAACAGCATTTTTTCCGTGTGTCAAGTATAAAAAAGGCGGCGCTTCGATACGGGCGCTGTCTAAAGAAAGGCTGATAGCTTTGAAATTCAAAAGATTTGACGTCATGATCGTCGGGACGGGTATCTCGGGCATTTATGCCGCGCTTAACCTTGACCCCTCGCTGAAAATACTCATGCTCTCCAAGCGTGAACTGACGCTGTGCAACTCCGCGCTCGCGCAGGGCGGCGTCGCGGCGGTAATGGACAAGGAAAACGACAGCTACGAGCTGCATATAAAGGATACCCTTATCGCGGGGCATTATAAGAACAATCTCGACAACGTAAAAATACTTGTGGAGCAGGGTCCGACAGACGTAATGCGCCTAAAGGACAATTACGGCGTTGAATTTGACCTCAAGCAGGACGGAAGCATCGAGCTGACCCGCGAGGGCGGTCATTCGCGCCGCCGTATCGCTCACCACAAGGACACAACGGGCTTCGAGATAGAAACCAACCTTATCAGGCAGGTGCAGGAGCTTGACAATGTCACGGTGATAAACAACTCCGTGCTCTGCCGTCTTGAAAGGCAGGACGGGATATTCTTCGCGGACGTTATCGAGCACAACGATATCCCCGACGGACAGGAGCACTGCTACTACTGCGCCGACGCGGTGATACTCGCAACGGGCGGCATTGGCAGGGTCTACGACTTCACCACCAACTCCGCCATTGCCACCGGCGACGGCATTCAGCTCGCTTACAACCTCGGCGCGGAGATAAAGAACCTCAGCTATGTGCAGTTCCACCCCACCGCATTCGCCGACAGGAAGAACCGCGAATGCTTCCTTATTTCCGAGGCGGTGCGCGGCGAGGGCGCTTACCTGCTCAACTGCAACAAGGAGCGCTTCATGCAGAAATACGAGCCCGAGCGCAAGGAGCTTGCCCCGCGCGACGTGGTTTCCGAGTGTATGATGAAGGAACAGGCGCTGACGGGCAGCGATGAATTCTGGCTTGACATCTCTTATAAAGACCCCGAATTTATAAAGGGTCACTTCCCGATGATATACGGAAAGGTGCTGGAAAAGGGCTATGACATGACAAAGGAGCCTTTCCCCGTTTACCCCTGTCAGCACTACCTCATGGGCGGAATAAATGTCGACGGAAAGGGCGCAACGAATATCCCCGGGCTGTACGCCGCGGGCGAATGCTCCCACACGGGCGTTCACGGTCAGAACAGGCTCGCGAGCAACTCCCTGCTTGAAGCGCTGGTATTTTCCCGCCTGATTGCCGAGGATATAACCAAGAACCGCAGCACCGATGACCGCGAATATGTTGAATACCCGATGTCCTCGCCCGAGGGCAAGCCGCTCCCCAAAGGAATACGCACCGAAATACGCCACATCATGCAGAAGGCGTATTTCATCAAGCCGAATTACGAGGAGGCGGAAAAGGGTCTTGCCCGCATAAAGGAACTGAAGGATCAGGTCTACAACAGCGGCTATGCGATCACTGCCGATTTTGTGGAAACAAAGTCGCTCGTTACCGTTGCGTACATAATCCTCACGGAAGTAATTGACAGAAAGGACGAAAAATAATGCTCCTGCTCCCCTTTTACGTTGACGATATAATTAAGACCGCCCTCACCGAGGACATCAACTACATCGACTCCACCGCAGACCTGCTTATCCCCGAGGACAGCATTTCCGAGGCGTATTTCATGGCAAAGGCGGACGGAGTTGTCGCAGGGCTTGAAGTCGCGCTGCGCGTTTTCACGATACTTGACCCCGAAATGAAGATAGAGTGCCGTTTCAAGGACGGCGACGAGGTGAAGTACGGCGATATCATCGCGCAGTTCAGCGGTCACACACGCCTTATGCTAAAGGCTGAACGCACCGCGCTGAACATTCTCCAGCACATGAGCGGTATCGCGACTTATACCCACAAATGCGTTGAGCTCGTCAAGGGCACCAACGCTTCCATAACCGACACGCGCAAGACCCTGCCCGGGCTGCGTGCGCTGCAAAAATACGCTGTCACGGCGGGCGGCGGAAGAAATCACCGCTACAACCTCACCGACGCGGCAATGCTGAAGGACAATCACATCGACGCATACGGAGGCATTACTGCGGCAGTGACCGCGCTGCGCAAAAAGGCGGGGCATATGCTGCAGATCGAGGTCGAAACAAGGAACCTCGACGAGGTGCGCGAAGCGTTAGCCTGCGGCGTCGACGTTATCATGCTGGACAACATGGACTGCCCCACAATGGCTGAGGCGGTAAGGATAGTTGACCACAGGGCAAAGCTTGAAGCAAGCGGAAACGTCACCATGGAAAATATCCGCGAGGTCGCGGAAACGGGCGTTGACATAATCTCGCTCGGCGCACTCACTCACAGCGTTAAGGCATTCGACATCTCTATGAAGTGGAAGAAGTAAGCGGGCTTTAATTTCGGAAAGGAGCTTATCATGGCGGACGCAATTGAATACAGATATGACACGCAGCTTCTCATCGACGGGAAAGATCTCGATGAGGACGAGATCTTTGACTATTTCTCCGCGAATTTCACAGGCGACTCGCTGCTTGTGGTCGCGGACGAGGACGTCGCGAAGATACACTACCACACGAACGAGCCGTGGAGGGTGCTGGAGTATTGCCGCACACTCGGCGAGATATACGATATTGTCGTTGAGGACATGGACAGGCAGTCCCGCGGACTTAAAGGCTGAACAATAACAAACAGACAAAACAGACCCGAACGCGATGTTCGGGTCTGATTTTTTACGAAAGGCTCACTCCGCAGAAAAAGTGATCCATATAATACGAGGTCGTGATGTCGACTTCCTTTACGACTGTCCCCGGCATAAGGCAGGCGATCATTTTCCCGCCGCCGATATATATGCCGCCGAAGCCCGCAGACGTGCTCCCGTCGTTCCTGAAAAATACGAGGTCGCCGCCCTTTAGCTTGTCATATTCGAGAGTTGTGCCCATCTGCGACTGATCGTAAACTCCTCTCGGGCAGGTTATATAGCCGTTCTGCCGCAGGACATAATAAATAAATCCCGAGTTGTCAAAGCCGTCGGGCGTTTCGCCGCCGTCAATGAACGGAACGCCGAGAAGCGATTCGGCAGTGGCGATTATTCCCTCCGCTTCGGGAGCAACGGGTCCGTCGTCGCTCTGCTCGGTAGGGACGGTCTGCACCGTTTCCTTTTCGGAAACAGTCACAACAGGCTCCGTTTCGGGCTCGGGTATAACCGTTTCGGGCGCAGTGGTCGTCTGCGAGCTTGAGGAGGAAATATCGGAGCTTTCTCCCCCGCTCTTACCGACAGTGCTCAGCACAATGACCGCCGCGATTATTCCCATGGAAATAACGGTCACCGCAATGATAAGCAGAATGTTGTTTTTCATAACGTCACCTCTATGTAAACGGAGCCAATGACACCTTGTACACTAATTATACAATATTGACCGACACATTTCAACAACACGGGGGTTACAAATTATTTACAAATCGGTTACAATATCCGCTTTGCGGTCATTTTTCGGTATTATTCCCGCTTTTCAAACCGGAAGCTTATGAAGTCGAATTTTGTTCCGGGGAGGAAAACGAAGCTGATGTCGTTCACGCCCGTCAGGGCAGGTATGGTGAATTTTCTTTCAACGGGCTGCTCCGCCTGCGCGAAATCGAGGAACACGCTCGCCTGCTCGCCGCCCGCGGGTGTGTAGCGAAGCTGAACGGCGTTGGAAGCGTTCGGCGTTGCGCCGTTGATGATAAGGCTTGACGTTCCCGCCTCGCCGAAGTCGAGCGCGCTGTAATTGATGATGACATTGTTGCCAATCTTAACAACGCTCCTGTTTTCTGTCTTAAATTCGTCGCCGTAAATGCTGTCGCATTCCGCCGTGTAATTCTCGTCGAACGCCCTGTTTATCGGAACAAACGCAAACCCGCCGAAAATAATGCGGCTGTCAATAACAATGCTTATGCTGTGCTTTCCCGTAATTCTGTGAGAAAGCGCGAACGTCTGCGGCGCAAAGCCGCACCAATGCCCGTTATTGCGGAACACCTCGCCGACAAGCAGCTCGCCGCTCTGCGGGTCGCCGTCCCACACCTCGATATACGCGTCGCCGCAGGTGCCGATATGCACGCAGAGCTCCTCGGAGCCCGTCCGCCCGAAGTCGGCATTGTCATAGCGCATGACAGTTCTCCCGTCAAAGCCGCCCAGCGCGCCGTCCTCGATGTAATTCACGGGGATATCCGAGCCGTCCAACGTTCCCGCAGAAATAAACGCATACGGGTCGCGCACCGCCGCGCCTATGCCGCTCACGGTGAACGGCAGGTCGGCGTAAACCTGCGGGACACTGCCGCCGTTGCTGACCGACGCGTGCAGCAGAAACTCGCCGTCCCCCTTAGCCGTCACAAGCACGCCGTTTTCCGTCGGCGTTACCTCCGCCAGCGGCACTTCAACGCCCGTTTCGCGCATCACCTTCCATGTTATGTCGCGGTAGGTCGCATTCGCGGGGAAAAGCTTCGCGGTCACCTCGGCGGTACGGTGCTCCTTGTCGAGCGCTCCGCTGCCGCAAAGCTCTATCTTTCTCACGGGCACCTCGTCGGTGTATTCCGTCCCGACAACGGGGAACGCATTCTCCCTGACAACGCTTATTCCCGAGCAGGAAGCCGCCTCGACTGCCGCAAGAACAAGCTCCGCTCCCTCAAGCCCCGCCGAAGAAGCCCTGACGTGTATCTCGCCCTCCTCGTCGGTCGATTGTATCATTGCAAGGAGCTTTCCGCTGAAAAGGCGCCTGTTGTCGCCCTTGTAGCTGTCGTAGTCGGTGCTGTCGCCGTTGTCAAGTCCGACAAGGCGTCCCGCGCCGCTCACCTCAACTCTGACGCGGCTGCGCGCGTTCCCGACTTCAACGCCGTTTTCGTCCGCGGCGGTTATTTCAACAAACGAAATATCCCTGCCGTCGCAGGCAATAGTTGTCCTGTCCGCTTTCATGACAAGCTTCACGGGGTCGCCGCAGGAGGAAAGGCTATCCTCGGAAACCACAGCGCCGTCCGCGTCGTAGCCCTTCGCGCTTATTATGCCCCGTTCGAACGGAACAATGTAATGCGCGCGCATTTCTTCGCTGTCCGAAAGGCGCATTTCCTGCCTGCCGAATGATTTTCCGTTAAGGAAAAGCTCAACGGTGTGCGCGTTGCTGTAAATTATTACGTCAATTTTCTGCCCGGGGTTAAAGTCCCAGCAGGACGGAACGATATGCAGGACAGGGTGTTCCTTCGGGTCAAGCCAGACGCTCTGATAGAAATAATAGATATCCTTCGGGAAGCCCGCAGTGTCCACAATGCCGAAATAGCTGTTTTTGGTGGAATAGGGAGTAGGCTCGCCGATGTAGTCGAAGCCTGTCCAGATGTACTGTCCCGCGCAGAAATCGCAGTCGCGGTCGAGCCGCCACGACTTCATCGCGGAGCTGCCCCAGCCGACAACGCTGTTGTCAAGCGAGGAGCACTGCATATCCTCATATGTCAGCAGCGGCAGGTCTGCGGGGAAATGATATATCCCCCTGCTGCGGACGGCGGACGCCGTTTCGCTGCCGTATATCGTCCAGTCGGGATAGCGCTCGTGGTGCTCCGCATAAAGGCGCTCGGTGTAGTTGTATCCCGCTAATTTGAGCTCGTCGGTGCACTTCTGCGCGTTTTCGCTCGTCATGAAATTCGAGCCTATCGTCGCGGGCGCGTTCCCCTTTGGGTCATATTTATGCACATAATCGCGCAGGCGCTTTGTTATCTCTATGCCGTGCGGGTCGTTGGTGTCGCTTATCTCGTTTCCTATGCTCCACATGAGCAGCGAGGGGTGATTGCGGTCGCGCTCTACCCAGCTCTTTACGTCCGTTTCGGCAGTTTCCTTGAAAAAGCGCGCGTTGTCAAATTCCGTCTTGGGATTTTCCCACATATCAAAGCTTTCGCTGTCCACAAGCAGACCTATCCTGTCGCATATCTGCATGAGCTGCTTTGCGGGCATATTGTGGGAGGTGCGCACGGAATTAACGCCCATCCGCTTCATTATCCGCAGCTGGCGCAGCAGCGCGTGGAAATTGTACGCCGCGCCCAGCGCGCCGAGGTCGTGATGCATACAAACGCCGTGCAGCTTTATCTGTTTCCCGTTGAGAACAAGTCCCTTTTCGGGGACAAATTCGGCGGTCTTGTATCCGAAGCATTCCTCCGCGCAGTGAAGAAGCGCGCCGTCGCCGCCGTACAGCGATATCCGCATGGTATACACATTCGGCGCGTCAATGTCCCACAAAAGCGGGTCGTCGATACGGAAGCTGTTGAGGAAGCACTCCTCCCCTCCCCCGAAAACCGCTTTCTGCTCAAAGCCCGCAATTACCCCGCCGCGCGGAGCGACTACCTCAAGGGTAAGACGGATATCGGAGGGCTTTCCGACAACGGTCGTTTCTATCTCGGTGGAAAACGAGCCGCCGTCAAGCTTTTCGCTGTGGATATAAATGCCGTTGGTCGCGATATAGGTCGCGGGACGGATTTTCAGCTCGACATCGCGGAAAATTCCCGCACCGCTGTACCAGCGCGTATTCGGCGAGCGGTGGCGCACCTTAACGAGAAGCTCGTTTTCGCCCTCGCGGAGCAGGTCGGTAATGTCAAATTCAAAGGCGGAATAGCCGTAGGTATTGCTGCCCGCCTCCGCGCCGTTGACATAAAGCGTGCTGTCCATATATACGCCGTCAAAGTTTATCAGCACTCTCCCCGAGAGCATTTCCGCGTTCGCGGCAAGCTTTCTGCGGTACCACCCGTCGCCCGATTTATAAAGCTCGGCGGTATTCCCGATGAGCCAGTCATGCGGTATCTCGACGTTGTACCAATGCCGCTGCGAAAGCCCGGAAATGTCCTTTATCTCGTCAAGGTCTGTCAAGCAAAACTGCCAGCCGTCGTTAAAAAGAATATTTTCACCCGTCATTTTTTCCTCCGAATATCAAATAGGAATGGCAGCAAGCTTATCATCAACAATTGTTATTCTTGCGCGCTTTGTTATCTCCGTTATTTCAAGCGTCAGGAAATTCACGCAGAAGCGCGCTCCCGGGTAAATTGTCCCCGAGACCCTCGCGCAGAGATTGTCCTTGTTCTTGAGGTCGCTGTCAAGCTGCGCGATCTCCTCTTCAAGCTCCTTTTTGCGCATGGAGTTGAGCAGCTTTGCCCTTGTTTCTACCTTGACCTGCTTCTGCTGCGCGTCGGACAGCACTCCCGCCTGCTGGTTCTTCCTGAACTTTAGGAAATCGAGATTGCGCACCGCCTCGTCCAGCGCCTTTTTGACCTGCGCCAGCTCTTCCTCCGCTTCGCATTTCTTTGAATACAGCACCGAGCCGTCGCCGATGTTTATCTCGGTCATGGTGTATTTGTCGGAGCCGATTATTCCCGCGTTGACGTCGTGCATGGAGGTCACCTTGCCGCCCATTATAACGCCGTTGTTGCCCTTTGCGGTGAGCGCGCCGTAGCAGAAAACGTCACAGAATGCGAACTGCTTGGACACAACGTTGCCCTGCGCGCGGATTACCGTGTTTTCACAGAAGCCGATATCGGCGCTCGCCTCGCAGGTAACGGTGGAACCTATGCAGCCGCCGACGATGGTGACCTTTCCGCCCGCCGTGATGGTGCTGCCGAAAACGCTGCCGTCTATCTTGATATTCCGTCCCGCTGTTACCGTGAAGCCCTCCATAACGTTGCCCTTTATACGCACGTCGCCGAAGAAATTGATGTTTCCGATAGACATATCAAGGTCGGTATTGACAGTAACGGTGTCCTCAACGATAAAGCCGCCCTTGCTGTACACTATGTGCCCGTCGCAGGCGGACACTATCGCCTTGCCGTCCGCAGTCAGAATGGTGTTCCTGCCGACGGAGTATTTCGCGGGTATTCCCTTTTCGGCGGGAATGGGCTTTCCGTAAATATTCTCGCCGGGAACGCCCTCCGTCGGGAGCGTTATCTCCGCGATGATGTCGCCTTTTCTTATCGGGACAATTGAATTAAGCTCGCGGTAGTTGCATATGCCGAACTCGTCGCGCTGAGGCGTCAGCTTGTGCTCCTTGTCGTAGTTGTAGCTTATAGAGCCGTTGCTGCCGCGCTTCGGCGGTATCGCGCGCGCAACGCATATCGGCGTTTCATACACCTGCGCCTCTACCATGTCCTTTATGTCAAATTCATCTATTCCCGCAACTATTCCGCAGCTTTTCAGCTCCTCCATTACCGTTTCAACGGTGATGGGTCTGCCGCCGTTCTGCGGAGCGTACAATACCATATTCGCAACCATTCCGTCGGGGTCGGCGGTGACGGATACTCTGCCGTCCACTGCGGGACGACCGTTCAGCCCTTCCTTCGGAGGCTCGGGTATAAGCTCCCTCGGAGGAATTTTGTCTATTAAACTTTCGTCAAATGCCATAATGCTTCCTCCTTAATGTCAGGTTTTCTCAATTATATCGGGGACATCTGCGAGCGACTTTGCAACGGCGAACACAAGCCCGCGAAGCTCCTCATCGGGCTGAGTGAGATCCGGCACCATTACGGTGACGCACCCCGCGCCCGCAGCCGAGCGCACTCCGTTGGGCGAGTCCTCCAGCGCCATGCACTCCGACGGGTCAAGCCCGAGCTGCTTTGCAGCGTATATGTAGATATCGGGCTTGGGCTTGCCGCTCTCGACCATGGACGCGCAGACGATCTTGTCGAATTTATGGAACACTCCCACTTGGGTGAGGTATTTTTCTGTCCGCTCGTAATCCGTTGCGGTGGCTACGGCGGCGGGAATACCGTCGGCATTCAGCCTGTCGAGCAGCTCGTTAAGCCCCGGCTTTATTTCAAGTCCGTGCTCGGAGATATACTCGTTCATCAGCTCCATGCGGCGCGAGCGAATGCTTACATAATCAAATTTCTCGCCGAATATCCCCTGAAGATACGGTATCGCAAATTTCCTCGCAAGGCTGCGTATATTGAGCGCGTGCTCGCGCTGCATGGGGAAGCCCGCTTCGTTCGCCGCCTCGCACCAATATTTAACAAGGAGCTTTTCCGTGTCAAGGATAAGTCCGTCCATATCAAAAATTACCGCTTTTACCATATCTAACCTCTTTATCTATGCCGAAATTATTCATTTTTATTATAGCATATATTCATCGGATTGTCAATAAATTAAGTAATATATAAGCATATTCTGTATATTTTGACATATCATCAAAGCGCAGCGCCGCATTGCCGCATTTTTGGGAAAATTACCCGAAATAATGAATTATCGGCTCAAAGTATTGACAATTACCCGAAAAGGATATATAATATATCATATAAACTATAATACCGGATTTGTACGTTTTCGGAGGTGGGAAAATGCGGCGCAGGATATGTTCAGCCCTTCTCGCGGCAGTGCTTCTCATAAGCGGCTGCGGCGGCACGGAGGGTACGGATACGTCCGTTACGGAGTCGACAGCGGGTATTCCCGACAGCAGCGGCTCTGAGGCAAAAACCGTTGTCCCTCTTGAGGACAGCTATTATCAGACAAACTACACGCCCGACGCTACGCCGCTCACGATAATGAGCGAAACGATCACCGGCGAGGTCGGAATGGCTACCGACGCGCTGATACCGTCGGTTTTCCTCAGCTGTAACAGCGAGATACAGCGCGACAGCTACTCGGAATGCACCGTTCAGATAGACGCGTCCATGACGGAGGAATTTGCGGGGACAAAGCCGCTCGCGGCAGAGGTGCGCGGCAGGGGTCACTCTACATGGGAATGGCCGAAAAAGCCGTATAAGATCAAGCTTGCGGATAAGGAATCCCTGCTCGGCATGACTGCGTCGAAGGAATGGGTGCTTATCGCGAACTACGCCGACGAATCGCTCCTGCGCAATATAACCGCGTTCGCTATGGCGGAAGCGATGGGCAGCTTCGAATTCACCCCGCGCGCCGTTCCCGTGAACCTTTATCTTAACGGCGTTTATCAGGGCGTTTATACCCTCGGTGAACAGATCGAGGTCAAGTCGTCGAGAATGGAGCTCGACTACCGCGAGGACACGCCTAACACCGGCTACCTTCTTGAAATAGGCGGCGCGGAGCCCGATGTCGATCTCAAGGGGACAAACTGCTTCGATCTCCCGTCGGGCTGCGCGCAGGATATTCTCATAAAAGCGCCCAAGGACGAGAAACTGACGCAGGAAAATTATGAATACATTTATAAATACATATGCGCCGCCGACAAAGCGGTGACAACGCTTGACGGCTACGAAACATATATCGACGTCAACTCATTCATCGACTGGTTTCTGCTGCACGAGCTGACCTATAACCTTGACTCCTGCTTCCACAGAAGCTGCTTTATGTACAAGGACAGGGGCAGCAAGCTGAAAATGGGTCCCGTATGGGACTTTGACCTCGCTTTCGGGAATATGTACCTTGACGACCCCGAATACGACGACTGGGCGACAGCGGGCAACTCCAACAGCAACTCCTACATCGGCGTGACATGGTTCAACTACCTGCTCACCGACGAAAGCTTCCGCGCAAAGGCAAGGGCGCGCTGGGACGAAATAAGGGACACTGTCCTCGAAGCGGCGAACACCGCTATCGACAGCACGCAGGAGAAGATCGCCTCCTCCGCGGAAATGAATTTCCGCGTGTGGGACACTCTCAAGGTAGCCAACGGATATCAGCCGCAGCGCATGGCGAGCATTTCCACCTACAACGAGCAGGTGCAGTATGTGCGCCGTTTCCTCCGCACGCGCGCGGAATGGTTAGACAATAATCTGTAATTTTCGGGGACAGCTTCCTTTGCAGAGGGCGCTGTCCCCTGATTTATTCAATTCAAATAATTTTAGCAAAATCCCCTTGAAAAAAAGCATAATACATGATATAATGAAAAGGTATAATTGATGCGGCAGTCATCAATGCGAAAGCGAAAAAAGAGAGGTATGACAAACATGGCTCATGAGCTTGTTCTTGTTCTGGACTTCGGCGGTCAGTACAATCAGCTGATCGCGCGGCGCGTCCGCGAACATAAGATCTACTGCGAGGTAAAGTCCTACAAAACTCCCGTAGAGGAAATAAAGGCAATGAACCCGAAAGGGATAATATTCACGGGCGGTCCCAACAGCGTTTATCTCGAGGACTCCCCCCGAATGCCCAAGGAGATTTTTGACATCGGTGTTCCGATACTCGGAATATGCTACGGCGCGCAGTTCATGGCGTACTCCCTCGGCGGAGAGATATGCACGGCGCAGGACAGCTCGCTGTCCGAATTTGGCAGGACGGAGACCTATGTTGAAACAGGCTCCAAGCTGTTCAAGGGAATAGAGGACACCACAATAACATGGATGAGCCACAACGACTACATCAAGACTCTCCCCGAGGGCTTCAAGGTCATTGCGCACACCGCGAAATGCCCCTACGCGGGCATAGTGAATGCCGCAAAGGGCTTTTACGGAGTGCAGTTCCACCCCGAGGTAAATCACACAGAGCGCGGCTTTGATATGCTCGGCAACTTCCTGTACGAGGTATGTGGCTGTTCTGGCGACTGGACAATGGAGAGCTACGCAGAAACGGCTATCCGTGAGATACGCGAAAAGGTCGGCGACGGCAAGGCGCTGCTTGCGCTTTCGGGCGGAGTTGACAGCTCGGTTGCCTGCAAGCTGCTCGCAAAAGCGATAGGCAGCCAGCTTACCTGCATTTTTGTTGACCACGGTCTGATGAGAAAGAACGAGGGCAACGAGGTAGAGGCTGCATTCGCGGACAGCGGCGTTAATTTTGTCCGCGTCAACGCGGGCGAACGCTTCCTCGGCAAGCTCGCGGGAGTGACCGAGCCGGAGCAGAAGCGCAAGATAATCGGCGAGGAGTTCATACGCGTTTTCGAGGACGAGGCGAAGAAGATCGGCAAGGTGGACTATCTCGTTCAGGGCACGATCTACCCCGACGTTATCGAATCGGGGCTTGGCGACGCGGCAGTCATCAAGAGCCACCACAACGTCGGCGGGCTTCCCGACTATGTTGATTTCAAGGAGATAATCGAGCCGCTGCGCCTGCTGTTCAAGGACGAGGTGCGTGCGCTCGGCACAACGCTCGGGCTGGACGAGAAGCTTGTATGGCGCCAGCCGTTCCCCGGTCCGGGGCTTGCGATAAGAATTATCGGCGACATCACCCCCGAAAAGGTCGCAACGCTTCAGGACGCTGACGCTATCTTCCGCGAGGAGATCGCCAATGCGGGTCTTGACCGCAGCATCAACCAATATTTCGCCGTGCTGACCAATATGCGCTCCGTAGGCGTTATGGGTGACGGAAGAACCTACGACTACACCCTCGCCCTCCGCGGCGTTTCTACAAGCGATTTCATGACCGCGGACTTCTCACGCATTCCTTACGATGTGCTCGAAAAGGTTTCCGTCCGCATCGTAAACGAGGTCAAGAATATCAATAGAATTGTGTATGATATTACTTCTAAGCCACCGGCTACTATTGAGTGGGAATAAAAATTTTCACCCCGAAAATCCCTTTGTTATGCGGATTTTCGGGGTTTAATTTTGCTATTGGCTACAAAATGGCTACATTCAAGCAATTTTTTTGTAGCCAACACGCTTGATTATCAGATGTAGTCAAGCTTTTTGGCTACCTCTGCTTGTTTGTTCGGATACAGGTGACTGTAAGTA
>JBJFHP010000014.1:0-5686 GCA_051893715.1 Oscillospiraceae bacterium | reverse complement strand
GAGGTATACAAGCTGCACCTGCTCCCGTCGGGTATCCTTTACCCCGAAACGATATGCCTTATCGGCAGCGGCGTTGTTGTCGACCCGAAGGTGCTTCTTGAGGAGATAGACGGAATGAAGTCGCGCGGTGTTTCCTGCGACAACCTCAGAATAGACGCGCGTGCGGACATAATCATGCCGTGGCACAGAGAGCTGGACAAGCTCGAGGAGGAGTTCAAGGCAAAGCAGACGGGCGTTAACGTCGGAACAACGGGCAGAGGCATAGGTCCCTGCTACACCGACAAGGCGGAGCGCGTCGGCATAAGAATGTACGACCTCGTTCACCCCGAGTGCCTTAAAAAGCTCGTAAAGAACACGGGCGAGCTGAAAAATCTCATGATAGAGAAGGTATACGGCGGCAAGGCGTTCGACCTCGACGCTGTATATGAGGAATACAAGGCATACGGCGAGCGCCTTGCAAAGTATATCGCGGACGGCTCGGTTATCGCGTTCGACGCTTACAAGGCGGGCAAGAAGGTGCTGTTCGAGGGCGCGCAGGCTACGCTGCTGGACATTGACTTCGGCACTTATCCTTTCGTTACCTCCTCCCACCCCATCGCGGGCGGCGCGTGCGTCGGCACGGGTATCGGCCCGAAGATGATCGACGAGGTAATCGGCGTGGGCAAGAGCTATACCACGAGAGTAGGAAACGGTCCTTTCCCGACCGAGCTTAACGACGAGCTGGGCGACCTTATCCGCAACCGCGGCGGCGAGTTCGGCACGACTACGGGCAGACCCCGCAGAACGGGCTGGTTCGACGCGGTGATCATGCGGCACGCTGTCCGCGTGAACGGTCTGACCGCGCTTGCAATAAACAAGTTTGACACCCTTGCGGGAATACCCGTGCTCAAGGTCTGCACCGCATACGAAACGACCGACGGCGAGATACTGAAAGACTTCCCCGTAACGCTCGAGGAGCTTGCAAAGTGCAAGCCCGTTTACGAGGAGATAGAGGGCTACGACGGCGATATCACGGGCTGCAAGACGTTCGAGGAGCTCCCCGAAAAGTGCAGGGCGTATATCACAAGGCTTGAGGAGTTGTGCGGCTGTCCTATCACGATAATCGGCGTAGGCGCAGGCAGGGAAGACGTTATCTTCCGCTGATATGAAGGTAATTTTCATCGGCGATGTTGTCGGCAGAGGCGGCTGTGAAGCCCTCATGGCGGAGCTGCCGTCGATGCGGCGGGAATACTTTGCGGACATAGTTATCGTCAACGGCGAAAACAGCGCCGACGGAAACGGCGTCGACCCGCGTTCCGCGCAGCTGATATTCGACGCGGGCGCGGACGTTGTAACAACGGGGAACCATGTTTTCCGCAAGAAGTCGATAGACGAGGAGCTGGAGCGGAACGAACGGCTCATACGCCCCGCAAATCTCGGGGACGGGGTGCCGGGGCGCGGCGTGTGTACGCTCGATCTCGGGGCATACAGCGTGTCTGTCGTGAACCTCATCGGGACGACCTATATGCAGCCCGCCGATAACCCGTTCAGGGCAGCCGACAGCATTCTTGACGGTATAAATTCAAGGGTCATAATAGTTGATTTTCATGCGGAGGCGACCTCGGAGAAGCGCGCTATGGGTTATTATCTCAGCGGGCGCGTGTCTGCGGTGCTCGGAACTCACACGCACGTTCAGACCGCCGACGAGCAGGTCATAAACGGCACGGGATATATAACCGACGCGGGCATGACAGGCGCGCGGGAGTCGATCCTCGGCGTTGAAAAAGATATAATAATAGAGAAATTTCTTACCTATTATCCAAAAAAGCACGTCTTTGCGGACGGCGAATGCGAAATTTGCGGCGTCTGCATGGATATAGACGCAAAAAGCGGAAAATGTCTTTCGATAGAGCGCATTAAAAGGCTCTGTCACAGCTGATACAGCCGCTGGGGGGATTTGGTATTTTGCGGGTAAAACAGCAAATATATTTGCGGCATTTTAATGAAAGGCCGATATGCGTTTTTTTCGGCATATCGGAATGGTGAGCATCATGGAAGTAGTAAAAGTATCGGCACATTCTGTTCCCAAGTCGGTTGCGGGAGCTATCGCGGCGGTAATTCGTGAAAACGGCGAGGTCGAGGTTCAGGCAGTCGGCGCAGGAGCGGCAAATCAGGCGGTAAAATCCATCGCTATCGCGAGGAGCTATATGGCGCTTGTCGGCGTTGATCTTATCTGCATTCCCGCGTTCACGACCGTTGAGATAGACGGCGAGGACAGGACTGCGATGAAATTCATCGTTGAGCCGAGGTGATCGGTTTTCAGAGCATTTGAGCGGCGGACGCAATGCCTTGTCCGCCGCATTTTGATACTATAATTATCTCAAATTATAGGAGCACCTGATGAAACGTATCCTTTTCCTTGCAACGGGCGGGACTATCGCCTGCGGGCAGACAGCCGAGGGACTGACGCCGAAAATGTCATCGGAGGAGCTTATTTCATACGTTCCCCGTATAAGCGGAATGTGCATAGTCACAGCCGAACAGCCGTTCAGCCTTGACAGCACGAATATGTCGCCGCGGGAATGGTGCGCGCTTGCGGATATGATAAGCAGCCGTTATGACGAGTTCGATGGATTTGTCATCGCGCACGGGACAGACACTATGGCATATGCCGCCGCTGCGCTTTCCTGCCTTATACAAAACAGCGCGAAGCCTGTTGTCCTGACAGGCAGCCAGAAGCCCATTTCCGCGCCCGAAAGCGACGCGGCGGGAAATCTGCGCGACGCGTTCCTCTGCGCCTGCTGCGACAGCCTTTGCGGGGTAATTGTCGTGTTCGGCGGGAGGATCATCGATGGGCGCTGCGCCGCGAAGGTGCATACGAGGGAATTTGACGCGTTCCGAAGCATTAACCGCGAGGATATAGGGAGCGTTTCCGAGGGCGGCGTTATTGCCGCGCGGTGTGAAAAGCCTGTCGGAAGCGCGGTGTTTTATGACAGAATGGACACCCGCATCGCCGTCGCGAAGCTGACCCCGGGCGTGCCGCTGCGCGTTTGCGAAAAGGGTCTGCGCGCGGTCATTGTCGAGGGCTTCGGCACGGGCGGTATTCCCGACTACGGCGGCGCGGAGGCAGAGCGCGAGCTGTCACGCCTTTCGGCGAACGGCATATATGTAATTATGACAACGCAGGTCATGTGCGGCGGCACCGACCTTTCTGTCTACAAGGTCGGCAGCGGCGCGAAGCAGGGACGTATTCTCGAAGCGGGGCTTATGACGCGCGAGCTGTGCGCGATGAAAGCAATGTGGGCGCTTGCGTATTCGGACAGCCGCGAGAGGTTCGGGGAATTGTTCGGCAGACAGATATAGGAGGACAAAATGTTAGAGGAACTGAAGCAGGAGGTTTACGAGGCGAATATGCTGCTCCCGAAGCACGGACTTGTTACATTCACATGGGGGAATGTTTCGGGTATCGACCGCGAGCGCGGGCTTGTGGTCATAAAGCCGTCGGGCGTTGACTATGACAAAATGAAGCCGCTTGATATGGTGGTGGTTGACCTTGAAACGGGGCACCGCGTCGAGGGCAATCTTAACCCGAGCAGCGACACGCCGACGCATATCGTGCTGTACCGCGAATTTCCCGACATAGGCGGCGTTGTGCATACTCACAGCCGCTGGGCGACGGTTTTCGCGCAGGCGGGGCGCGATATTCCCGCGCTGGGGACAACGCACGCCGATTATTTTTACGGCAATATCCCCTGCACACGAAAAATGACCCCCGAGGAAATAGCGGGCGAATACGAGCGCGAAACGGGGAACGTTATCGCGGAAGCGTTCAGGGAGCTTTCCCCGAATGATATACCCGCGGTGCTTGTCAATTCCCACGGACCCTTCGCATGGGGCACCGACCCGCACAACGCGGTACATAACGCTGTCGTGCTGGAGGAAATAGCGTTCATGGCATGGCATGACATGATGATGGAGCCGCAGCTCCCCGTGATGCAGCGGGAGCTTATGGATAAGCATTATCTTAGAAAACACGGAGCCAACGCATATTATGGACAAAAATAAATCACTTTTCGGGGGGCATAATAATATGTGGGCGGTTTTTGCGATACTGTCCGCGGTGTTTGCCGCGCTGACGTCGATACTCGCGAAGGTCGGCATTGACGGCGTTAATTCAAATCTCGCCACGGCGATACGCACGGTCGTTGTGGTTGCGATGGCGTGGGGAATGGTCTTTCTGACAAATTCGCAGGGCGGTATCACCGAAATAAGCACCAAAAGCTGGATATTCCTCATTCTCTCGGGGCTTGCGACGGGCGGGTCGTGGCTGTGCTATTACAAGGCGCTGCAAATGGGCGAGGCTTCAAAGGTTGTCCCGATAGACAAAATGAGCGTTGTTATCACGCTGATACTTGCGTTTATATTCCTGCATGAGAAATTCACGCTGAAGGCGGCGATAGGCTCGGTGCTTATCACGGCGGGAACGCTTGTCATGGTTTTGTAGCATTGATATCTGAAAGGAAAGGTAAGCGATATGAACTTCATTGATGTTTCCGAGCTTAACGCTCTTTCCGGGCGCCCCGAGGAGCTCATATATGACGGGGAGAGGTTTTACAGGGAGCAGATAGAAAAAGCGGCGCTGAGTATATATGAGCAGCGCGTGGAACGTCCCGTTGTGCTTATTTCGGGACCCTCCGGCTCGGGAAAGACGACCACCGCGGCGCGCATACAGCATATCCTCAAGGAAAAGGGCGCAGCAACGCATACCGTTTCCATGGACAATTACTACCTGCCCATGCACGAAAATCTCGCAGCGATGGACGAGAACGGCAACATCGACTTTGAAAGCCCGATGCGGCTGGATATCCCGCTTTTCCGCAGTCAGCTTGAGCAGCTTCTGGACGGCGGGGAGATAAACGTTCCGCTGTTCGACTTTGCCGCGCAGCAGCGCCGCGAGGGCATGAACCTCCGCTGCGAAAAGGGCGATATAGTGATAATCGAGGGGATACACGCGCTGAACCCGCTGCTGACGGGCGACACCGACGACAGCACGAGCTGCGTTTACGTCAGCGTGAGAACGCGCATATGCAGCCGCGGCGAGCAGCTGCACCCGTCGAAAATACGCCTCATGCGCCGCCTTATGCGCGACAAGCTTTACCGCGGGCGTTCGCTTGAGGAAACGTTCGAGTTCTTCCGTTCCGTCGAGCGCGGCGAGGGGCTTTATATAATGCCGTATAAGCACCGCGCAGACTATGAGATCGACACGTTCATAATGTACGAGCCGATGGTCTACCGCGATATACTCCTGCCCGAGCTGGAGCGTTCCTCGCGGGAATATACCGCGTATTCCGACTACGCGGACATTGAGAAGTTCTTACGAATGCTTGAGCCGTTGGATAAGCGGCTTGTTCCCGATAATTCGCTTATACGCGAGTTTATCGGCTGATATTTCGTTTAAAGGTGATTGCCGCTTCCGTTTTGTGGGGAGCGGCTTTTTCATAAATTTTACCCTAATTTTGCAAAAAACCATTGAAAAAAACGCGCCGATATGATATAATCACTTTGAATGCACAGCGGTATTTCCGCGTGCAAATAAATTCACGGGGAAAACGCCTGCGCAGTGCCGCGGGCGCCCGCGGAGCATGAAAGGCAGTGATGTTAGGGTTGGAAAAAAAGCTGGCTTTGTATGGCTTTAACAACCTCACAA
>JBJFHP010000013.1:0-5694 GCA_051893715.1 Oscillospiraceae bacterium | reverse complement strand
CCAACACCACAACGGTAACGGGTCTGAAGAACGGCACTACATACATATTCAGAGTATTCGCATATGCAGGCGGCAAGTGGAGCGCAGCGGCTGTTGTAAGGGCAACGCCGAACGCGTGATTTATCGCATTATCTGACAGCATTGATCCCCCGCTTTCGCGGGGGATTTTTCGTGTTGTTAATGGTTGAAAATGCTTGACACCATATTTTTTTGGGTGTATAATAGATGTGAAAAAACTGCTTGAAACAAAGAAATCGGAGGTTATTAAATGAAATCAAGGAAACTGATAGCTGTTATGACCGCCTTTGTCGTGGCTGCGGGGTCGTTTGTTGCTGCGGATATGACCGGGCTTCTGCCGTCCTTGACGGTCACTGCGTCTGCGGAGGATTATACCGAGGGCAGCTTCACCTACACCGTCACGGACGGAAAGGCGACGGTAACAGGATATACCGGCTCGGAGGAAACGATCGTCATACCGTCAACGCTCGGAGGGTATGCGGTAACAGAAATCGGCGAGGAAGCGTTCTTCAATAACCGAACTGTCAAGAGCATAACTGTTCCCGGCGGCGTAACAACTATCGGCATTGACGCGTTTGAATTATGTTTGTCGCTCGAGAGCGTTAGCCTTCCCGACAGCGTAACAATTATCGAAGCAGGAGCGTTCTATTCTTGCAGAGCTCTCACGAGCGTGAATATTCCCGAAAAAGTAACATATCTCGGATTTCAGGCGTTCAAAAACTGCAACGCACTCAAGAGCATAACCATGCCCGACAGCGTGACAAGCGTCGGAAACGAAGTGTTCGGCAGCTGCACGTCGCTTGAGAGCATCACCATATCCAACGATCTGGCAGCTCTGAGCAATAATATGTTCTACAACTGCACCTCTCTCACGAGCGTTACCATTCCGAGCAGCGTTACAGCTATCGAGGGTCAGGCGTTCTACGCCTGCACGGGGCTTAAAAGCGTGGTTATACCGGGCAGTGTGAAAACGATAGGCGACAGCGCGTTTTATGAATGCAGCGCGCTTGAAAGCGTTGCTATCGGCTCCGGAACAGAAAGTGTGGGAACACTGGCGCTGTGCAAGTGCACCTCTCTCAAGAGCGTGTCGGTAGACTCGAACAATCAGAACTATACATCTGTTGACGGCGTATTGTTTTCAAAGGATAAATCCACCCTTATCACATATCCTGCCGCAAAAACAGTCACATCTTATTCTATACCTAACGGCGTGACAACTATCGCAGGCAGCGCGTTTGACCAATGCACAAATCTCACGAGCGTAAGCATACCGAGCAGCGTGTCAACCATCGGGAGCAGTGCGTTCCAGACCTGCACCTCTCTGAAAAGCGTGACCATACCCGGCAGCGTGACAAGCATTGGCAATTGGATATTCAACGGCTGTACTTCTCTTGAAACGGTGACTATCTGCAACGGCGTGACGAGTATCGGAGAATGGGATTTTGCAAGCTGCTCGACTCTCGCGAGCATAACCATACCGAGCAGCGTAACCACTATCGGAAATTTCGCATTTTACAACTGCTCTGCTCTTAATCATATCCATATTCCCTATGGAACTACCGCTGCCGATTATGTCGGCAGGGGCAATCTTCCCTCGACCACAAGCTATTATTATGTCCTCAACGAGGACGGCAGCTGTCCCACAGGCGACAGCTGCCCGAACAAGCCGCCTGTTACCGTTAATCCCGTTCCGCAGAACCTTGTGGCAGTTGCGGGCGACGGCAAGGTAACTCTTACATGGGACGCAGTTGACGGTGCGACGGCGTACACGGTAAAGGGCGGTTCGGACACCACTGTTTATGCAAAGGGCATAAAGGACTGCAATGCAACGGTGGTTGGACTTACCAACGGCAAGGAATACACGTTCAGAGTTTTCGCGTATGTAAACGGCAAGTGGGGCGCGGCGGCTGTTGTAAAGGCAACTCCGTTTACGATAGTACCGCAGAACCTCAAGGCGGCTGCGGGCGACGGCAAGGTAACTCTTACATGGGACGCGGTTGACGGCGCAACGGCGTACACGGTAAAGGGCGGCTCGGACACGACCATTTACGCAAAATCCATCACGGCCAACAGCTACACAGTATCCGGTCTTACCAACGGCAAGGAATACACGTTCAGAGTTTTCGCATATGCAAACGGCAAGTGGAGCACAGCTGCTGCTGTAAAGGCTACGCCGTACACAATAGTTCCGCAGAACGTAAAGGCGACAGTTGGCGACGGCAAGGTAACCCTCACATGGGACGAAGTTCCCGGTGCGACCGCGTACACCGTCAAGGGCGGTTCCGACAGCACCATTTACGCCAAGAGCATAAAAACCAACACCGCAACTGTAACAGGTCTGACGAACGGCAAGGAATACATATTCAGAGTATTTGCGTACGTTAACGGCAAATGGAGCGCGGCGGCAGTAGTCAGGGCAACGCCCGTAACAACAACCCCGCAGAATGTTAAGGCAACCGCCGGCGACGGCAAGGTAACTCTTACATGGGACGAAGTACCCGGCGCGACCGCGTACACGGTCAAGGGCGGTTCGGACAGCACCATTTACGCCAAGAGCATAAAGACCAACACCACAACGGTAACGGGTCTGAAGAACGGCACTACATACATATTCAGAGTTTTCGCATATGCAGGCGGCAAGTGGAGTGCGGCGGCTGTAGTCAGGGCAACGCCTAACGCTTGATAACGGTAATTATTTTCGGAAATATAAATAACGGCTCCGCGGCTTTTTCGGGCGCGGAGCCTTGTTTTGTGCCCGCGTGATAAATTGCTTCAAATTACTTGCATTTTGGGCGATAATGCTGTATAATATATGTTGGAGAAAAATAATTCCCTCAAAGGAGGATAATTATATGAAGCTTATCTATGCGATAGTGAACAATGACGACAGTCATGCTGTTCAGTCATCTCTCACCAAAAACGGATTTCAGGCGACAAAGCTCGCTTCATCGGGCGGATTTCTCATGGCGGGCAATACGACATTCATGGTCTGCTCCGAGGACGATAAGGTGGACGAGATCATCGGCATAATCAAGACCCATTCCCACAGGAGAAAACAGTTTGTGCCCAATTCCGCGAGCTACGGCGTAGGCAGCTACACAAGCTTCCCCGTCGAGGTTTCGGTCGGCGGCGCGACTATTTTCGTCACCAATATTGAAAGATTTGAGAAGGTATAATGCGGCTTTACGGTAAAGAGGAGCTGAAACGCCGCCTTGACAGCGCCGCCGCGCACGGCAGGCTTTCCCATGCGGTGCTTATCCATGGCGACCGGGGCGCGGGTAAAAAGGTCATGGCGCGGTATGCTGCAAAGCTTATGATGTGCGGAGCGCCGCCCTGCGATAGCTGTAAAAACTGCCGCCTTATCGACAGCGACAGTCACCCCGACGTTATTTTTGTAAAGCAGAAATGCGGCGGGAAATACGCCAAAGAACCGTTTTATGAGAATTTCATAAAGGATTCCGTCATCTACCCGAACAACGGCGGGCTCAAGGTGTACATCATCGAGGACTGCGACGACCTGTCCCCGCAGCTTCAGAACGCTATGCTGAAGCTTATCGAGGAGCCGTCGCGCTATCTAAGGTTTATTTTCACCTGCGAGAACGTCAATAATATGCTTGAAACAATTCTTTCGCGCGTGACGGAATATCAGCTTTCGCTGCCGTCGGCGGAGGAATGCGCGGAGTGCCTGCGCGAGAGCGGCTGCGACGCAAAGACCGCGAGAGAGCTTTCCGATACGTTCTACGGAAATATCGGCAAATGCAGGGCGGTCATTGACGGGGGAGAGGAAAAGAAGCTTATCGACACCGCCTGCCGTGCGGCTGCCGCGATCGCCCGAAAGGACAGGTTTTCCTTCGCGGCGGCGCTCACCGAGCAGTCGGGCAGGGCGGAATATGCCGAAACGCTTGAATATCTCATAAGGATACTCCGCGACGCTATGGTAATAAAATGCGGGGGAAGCGCGGCGTATTTTGCCAAAAAGGAAGCGGCGGGAATTGCCGCGGCGTATTCCGAGGAGCGCATTCTCGATATGACCGACGCGGTTTTCTTTGTCAACTCCAAAAGCAGGCTCAACCTCAACCTCGGCCTTACCACCGCATATCTTACCGCAAGAATAATGCAATAATGCAATACACCGGATAAAGGAGAATAATGGATATAAATAACAACAGCGATTACTTCACCGAGAAGATCGCGCCGAAAAAACCTGCCGCAGAGAACAGCGCGCAGGATAAACAAGACAAGCAGGATAAACAAGACAGGCAGGACAAACAGGACAAGCCTGCACAGAAGCCGCCGCGCCGTGACAGACCGCGCCGCGACAGAAACGACAGGAATGACCGCAGCGAACGAACCGACCGCAGCGATCAGCCGCCGCGGCAGAACCACCCGAAGCCCCACAAAAACGCCCCTGCTGCCGAGGCAGCGCCCGAGGGAGCTGTCACCGCGCCGCCCGAGGAGGACAGCGGCGCGCGCGTTGAGATAATCGGCATACGCTTCAAGGACGTCGGCAAGGTGTACTATTTCTCGCCGAACGGGGTCAAATTCAGGCAGGGGGAAATGGCAGTCGTTGAAACGGCGCGCGGCGTTGAGTGCGGCGAGATAGTCCTTTCAAACAGAAGCTATCCCGAAAGGGCGCTGGTGTCCCCGCTCAAAAGCATTATCCGCAAGGCGGACGAAAACGATATAAAGCAGCTTGAGCTGAACCTGAAAAAGGAAAAGGAGATAATGCGGGTGTTCTCCGAGAAGATAGAGCAGCACAAGCTTGACATGAAGCCTATTGATGTCGACTGCACCTTTGACGGCAGCAAGATACTGTTCTATTTCACGTCGGACGGGCGCGTTGATTTCCGCGAGCTTGTAAAGGATCTTGCGGCAATTTACCGCACAAGGATCGAGCTGCGGCAGATAGGCGTGCGCGACGAAGCGAAAATGCTCGGCGGGCTTGGTATCTGCGGCAGACCGTTCTGCTGTTCGAGCTTCCTCGGCGAGTTTCAGCCCGTTTCGATCAAGATGGCGAAGGAGCAGTCGCTGTCGCTCAACCCGACGAAGATATCGGGCACCTGCGGCAGGCTTATGTGCTGCCTTAAATATGAGCAGGACTGCTATGAGGAGTTTCTGCGGACAACGCCTAAGGTGGGCGCGTATGTTGAAACTGCCGAGGGCAGGGGAGTTGTTGACGAGGTGAACCTGCTTACGGGAATGCTCAAGGTCAAGCTGGACAAGAAGCCCGATGTTCCCATGTCGGTGAACAAGTCCGAGGTCAAGCTTATCAAGGACGGACAGATAAGGGTCAACAGGGACGAAATAAAGGCGCTCAGGAAGCTTGAGGAAAACTGACGATAAGGAGATATGACAATGAAGATTTATTCCGTTAACGATAAGGAATTTGCCGCATACGGCAAGGTGCACACAGGCTATGACGTAGCGCCGCTGCTCAGGGCGCTGGAGGGAACGCCCCTGCCCGACGGCGTGGGCTACGTTCCGTCGGAGGCGGCGCTTGAGGCAACGCCGCTGTTCGGGCTGCTTCAGAACAACGCATACGGCGGAATGCCGATACAGCTCGGCTGGTGCAACGGTCACAACACAAAGCTCAACTGCCTTGAATACCACCGCGACAGCGAGCTTAACATCGGTCTGTACGACTTTATTCTGCTTGTTGCTAAGGCAGACGATATC
>JBJFHP010000012.1:0-26126 GCA_051893715.1 Oscillospiraceae bacterium | reverse complement strand
AAAGGAGGGCGGAGCGTGAAAAAGAGGATCATTTCATGGCTTCTCACGGCGGCAATCGTCGCCGCGGTGGTCGTGTCGGGCTATGCCTATTCGGGCTTTGTTTCCGAAACGATTTTCGAGGAAAGCACCGCCCACCTTGTTGAGATATTCCATCAGGCAAATCAGGCGCTGTACAACATGGTATCGGTCAACTGGAGCCGTATGCGAATGTGGACGCCGTATATCGAAGCGGCGAAAAGCGAGGAGGACATCACGGCATATGTTGAAGCAGCGCGTGAGGAAAGCAGCTTCACCGACTTCTTCTTCATCTCGCGCAACGGCGAATATATGACTATCGAGGGGAAGAAGGGCTACCTTGACCTGCGAAGCAGGCTTGAGGAGCTCGTTGTTGAGCATATGCCCATCGTTATCAATTCCGTCGTGCCGGACAAGCCGGAAATAATGGTGTTCGCAGTACCTGCCGCGCATGGCTTCTTCCGCGGCTTTGAATACGAGGCTATTGCCATAACCTACAACAACTCCGACCTTGTGGACGCTCTGAAGATATCCGCTTTCGGGGGCAGGGCGGGCACCTTTGCGGTGCTTCCCGACGGGCGCATAGTCGTTGACAACGGCAGCGAGGAGCTCAGCAATATTTACAACCTGTTCGCGCTGCTTAAAAAGTCTGACAATGTTTCCGCAGAAAAGCTTGACGAAATTCAGGGGGACTTCCTTGCGGGCAGGTCGGGTCAGACAGTGTTTGACATAAACGGCACGAGCTACTATCTTATATATGAGCCCGCGAACTTTCAGGACTGGACAGTTATCGGGATAGTTCCCACAGATGTTGTCAACGCCAGCATGAACAGGCTCCAGTCGTCGACACTGGTCGTCGTTTCGGTGATAATCATTGCGCTTGCGGTATGCCTGCTGCTTCTTGTCATTCGCCATAACAGGCAGAAGCTTAGGCTGAAGGACAACGAGCTTATCGCGCGCGACGAGCTGTTCTCAAAGCTTTCGGCGAACGTCAACGACGTGTTCCTCATGCTTGACGCGGAGAACCTCTCCGTTGAATATGTCAGCCCGAATATCGAAAAGCTCCTCGGAATTTCCGAAACGCAGGTGTACAAGAACGCCCACTCGCTCGAAAAGCTTATCAGCGGGAACGAGGACGTGCGTATCCTCGACCTGCTTGCGGATATCCGCCCGGGCTGTCAGATGGAGTGGGACAGGGAGTATGTCCACGGGGCGAGCGGCGAGGTGTGCTGGTTCCATGTATTTGCCTTTTGCAGCGATATTCAGGGCGAGAAGAAGTACATACTCGATATGTCCGACAGAACAGAGGACAGGAAGATAAATCAGCAGCTTGAAAACGCGGTGCACGCCGCGCAGAAAGCAAGCCTTGCGAAAACGACGTTCCTCAACAATATGTCGCATGATATCCGCACGCCCATGAACGCTATCATAGGCTTCACGGGCATTGCGCTCAAGCAGGACACTAACCCCGAGGTGAGAAACTGCCTTGAAAAGATAAGCACGAGCTCCGAGCACCTGCTCACGCTCATCAACGACGTGCTTGATATCAGCCGTATCGAGAGCGGCAGGATAAAGTTCTCGCCAACTCCCGCGAACATTACGCAGGTCACCGATATGGTGCTTAGTATTGTTCAGGGCTTCCTTTCCAACCGCAACATCAGCTTCACGGCAAATATCGGCGAAACGGACACTCCGTATGTGCTTGCCGATTCGGTGAGGATAAGGGAGGTGCTGGTGAATATTCTCGGCAACGCCGTCAAATTCACCGACGACGGCGGCAGTATAACCTTTGAAACAAGCTACCGCAGCGGCAGCGAGCCGAACCGCATTTTTGTCACCTACACCATATCGGACACGGGCGTCGGTATGTCGGAGGATTTTGTGGAGCACATCTTTGACGAGTTCACACAGGAGGACAACGGCGCGAGGACGCAGTACAAGGGGACGGGTCTTGGCATGGCGATATCCAAGCGCTATGTTGACCTCATGGGCGGTACTATAACCGTTAAGAGCAAAAAGGGCGAGGGCTCGGTGTTCACCGTGGAGCTGCCGCTTGAGCTGACCGACGAAAGCAATGTCATAACAAAGGCGCTGCCCGACACCAACGCCGACCTCAGCGGCGTGAATATACTGCTCGCCGAGGACAACGACATCAACGCGGAGATTGCAACGATACAGCTTGAGGAGTTGGGTATCAGGGTCACGAGGGCTTGCGACGGCGACGAGGCGGTAAAGCTGTTCGCGGGAGCACCGCCCGGCAGGTTCGACCTGATATTCATGGACATCATGATGCCGAAAAAGAACGGCTATGAAGCGACGACGGAGCTCAGAACGCTGCCCGACCGCCCCGATTCCCGCACGATACCGATAATCGCCATGACCGCCAACGCATTCGTTGAGGATGTTCAGGCTTCGCTCGACGCGGGAATGAACGGCCATCTTGCAAAGCCCATTGTCATGGACGAGGTCATCAGGACTATTCTTATGAACATTGACAAATAAGGTTTTCAGAGGTTACAATAGTCAATCCCGCCTGCGTCGGCGCGGCGGAAATGCACGCGCTTAGCGGCGAAATTGAAAATAATTTGCCCCCGTGATCGCTTTGGTCACGGGGGCTTCTGTGATATTTTTGGGACAATTACGGGCAATGCTCAGTTATGTACGCGTTTACTGCGTGAGCCGTTCCAGCTCCTCCGCCATGGCTTTTATGTCCTTTACCATGAACCCGAGGTTGGCAGCTCCCGCGCTGTTCTCCTGAATAGCCGCTGCGACCTGCTGTACCGCGCCGCAGTTGTTTTCGATGTTTCTGCTGACGCTGACAAGCTTGTCGGACACGCTCTCTCCGTTCGCCGCAACGCTTCCGATAACGCGGTCCATTTCCGCGACGTTGCGGGAGATCTCGCTGTTCGAGAGGCTTAGCTGCTCGGCGGAGGCGGTTATCCTGCCCATGCTGTCAAGTCCCTGCCTTGTGAGGGCGGAGTTGTTCTCCATGGAGGACACTGCCGCGTTGATGTCCTCGGTCACCTTGACGATTATCTGACTTATCTCGGCGGCTGCGGTCTTTGTCTTGTCGGAGAGCGACTTTATCTCGCTCGCAACGACCGAGAAGCCCTTTCCTGCCGCGCCCGCGCGGGAAGCCTCTATCGAGGCGTTTATCGCGAGGATATTCGTCTGCGTTGAAATGCCCGTGATGACCTTCGCGATGTCAACGATCTGCTTCGAGCGATCCGACAGGCGCAGAATGATGTCGCGGCTCTCGTCGCTGCCGCGGCATATCTCGTCCATGCTTTGGGAGGAAAGCTCTATCTTGCGGTTATTTTCGGCGGTTATTTCATCGGCGCGGGCGGTGAGCTCGGATATCTCGCGGCTCATGTCCGAAAGCTTCTTCAGGCTGTCGGATATCTCCGCCATGCTGTCCTCGACCGACTTGATATGGTGGAAGTTCTCCTCGCTGTCGTGCATTACGTTCGAGGACTGCTCCGAAATGCTGCGGTTTGCCTCGGCGGAGGAGTTCGCGATGTTGTCGAGCTCCGTCACGGTGTCAAGCAGCTTGTGCGACATCTTCATTGATTTCTCCCGCATTATACGCTGCTGCTCCGCGCCCATAAGGCTGCCGAGCATTGAAGCCGTCCTTTTGCACAGCATGACGAATATCGCCGAAACAGCAAGCAGCACCAGCGCACGCGGTACGATCCCGAAAAGCACGAGCCCCTTTATGGTGGTGAAATTGTGGTCGGTCACGAGATCGAAATTATAGCACAGGAACTGCCCGACAGAAACGCCGACGATCGTGAGCGAGGTCGCGAAGTAGTTGAGCTTCGCCGAGAAATAAAGGCTCGCGATCGCTATCGGGTAGACGAACAGAAGAACGGCGTGATAGGCGAGCGTTACCGTCAGAATGACGGTGAAAACGACCGAGCAGAGAACGATGACATACTTTACCCAGCTTTTTTCAAGCTTTAATACATTGACAAGAAGCGTCGGAATGAAAAGCAGCACGCAGCCGATGACGAACGAGGTTATCATTGTCCCGAGCTCAACCGTGAATATCCCCACGATATCCAGCACGAGTACAAGCACGAACACCGCCGCAGTTATCCTCATGACATTCGCCGAAGCGCGGTTTGCGCCGCGTTCGTTTTCCTTTAACAGTTCCATAATTTCCTCCTTTGATAGTTGCGTTATGACATTTTATTATTGCGTTATGAAATTTAATTATTGCGTTATGACATCAATTGCCTGAAAAGCTCCTCGCGGGAATAGTCGTCGGTGTAACGCGGCGGTTCGGCAGCCTTTCCCGAAAGGACGAGCGACATGACCGCGCTGAATTCCAGCGAGATCATTTCGGAGACCTCCTGCTCGCTGTAGCGGCAGATACCCTTTGCGACAAGGCTGCATATCCCGAAGGTGTATATCCACACGTTTTTGAAGAGGATATCTGTTTCTTTTTCGTTCAGCCCGTAGTCGCTGCGGATAAATTCGCGGCAGACGGTTCCCGTTTCTCCGAGCCGTTCAAACATTTCCTCAAAGCTGCCCGACTGCTCCCGCTCGCTCATGAATAAAAGCTGAAACAGCTTCGGCTGCTCCGCGGCGAACATTACCATCTGCATACCAACGCTCTTGAACGGCGGCATTATGTCGGTGCTGCGCTGTGTGTACTCGTTGAATTTTGTCATCGCGGCGAGGTACACCTCGTCGGCAAGCTCGCCCATGTTCCTGAACGCGGTGAACAGCGGGCGGGTGGACGTCCCAAGCGCGGCGGCAAGGTTCCTTGCGTTGAGCGCGTCGATACCCTGACGGGCGACAAGCTCCAGCGCGACCTGCACTATCTCCTCGCGGGTATATTTTGCTCTCGGCGGCATTTCATCACTCCAATATACAACATTAGTTATGCAACGCTTGTTACATTATATCACAAATAATTTGTCCTGTCAATAGTTTGCCTTATTTATTGCCGATATTTTTGTCGCGGCGGGAATAAACCGCGCGGCGTTGCAGCGAAAAGAATTGCCCCCGAAAAAGCGCGCGGCGCGGCGGCGGAAAGAATTGACCCCGAAAAACCGCGCGGCAGGGCGGCGGAAAGAATTGCCCCCGAAAAACCGCGCGGCAGGGCGGAAGAAAGAATTGCCCCAGAAAAATCGCGCGGCAGTGCGGAGGAAAGAATTGCCCCCGAAAAACCGCGCAGCAGGGCAGCGGAAAGAATTGCCCCCGAAAAATACCCCCAACACCGCCGAAAACTTGACATTTCCCGCCGAAAATGATAAAGTATATATAGCATTGTAAATCAACGAAATACGAAACGAGAGGGCTGCTGTGACCTTTACAAAATTTATTGACCGCGCGGCGCGGATACTGACCGCGGTGCTGCCCGTTATTGCGGCGGTGCTGCTGACGGCGCTGCGCATTCCGAACGAGCTTGAAATGATCGCACAGGACGAGCTGTATCAGCAGGCGGGCGTTATCCCCGACAACATAAAAATAGTCGCGATAGACGAAACGACCCTCGGCAGGCTCGGTCCTTATTCGGGGTGGGACAGATCCTATTTTGCGGAGCTTATCGAGGCGCTTAACGCCGACCCTGCGGCAAAGCCGCTTGTCATCGGGCTTGACGTCATCTTTTCGGGGACGGATAACTCGGCGGCGGACGAAAGGCTTGTCGCGGCGGCGAGGGACGCGGGCAATGTTGTGCTTGCTTCAAAGCTTGAAACAGAGACCCGCGCGGCGCGCTCCGACGACGGCGGGTATGCCGTTCAGACCTTTATAGGCGGCGAGGTTACTGCGTTTGACGGGCTGAGCGCCGTCTGCGAGTCGGGATTTACCAACATCATCATCGACAGCGACGGCTTTGTCCGCCGCGCCTACACAAGCGTTGAAAGCGGCGGCAGGGTGTACAAAAGCTTCGCCGGTATCCTTGCGGAAAAGGCGGCGGGCGCAGACGTCCTTTCGGGGCTGCCGACGACGGTCGAGCTGCGCTACACGGGCAATCCCGGGGAATATGAAACTGTTCCCATGTCGATGGTGCTGGACGGAACTGTTCCCGCAGGCTATTTCAGGGACAGCGTGGTGCTTGTCGGCGCTTATGAGGAGGGAATGCTCGACTCCTACAAGGTCCCGATAGACCGCCGGACCGAAATGTACGGGGTGGAATGCCACGCGAACGCAGTGACCGCATTTCTTGAACATCGGTTCATTGAGAGCGTGCCGCTTTGGGCGGAAATAATTGCGGCGGCGGCTGTGGCGGCGGGGTTCGCGCTGATAATGAGAAAGTGCAGGCTAAGGACGGGTGTTCTCGCCATGGCGGGAATTATCGTCGGATATCCCGCGGCGGCGCTTGCGCTGTTCGGGCTGACGGGAGTAAGGGCGTCGGTCATTTTCATACCGCTCGGCGTGGTTCTGGAGTTCCTTGTTTTTGTGCTGGTGAGGTATGTTGAACTTCAGAAAAAGCGCGCCGATGAAATGCAGAAGATGCTTTTCTCCATGGCGGACTGCATGGCGGAGGCGATAGAGGGAAGAACGCCCTATAACGCCAACCACACGAAAAACGTCGCGGAACGCTCCGTACAAATGCTGGACTACATCAACCAAATGCACAGGGAGCGCAGGACAGACCTGCATTTCTCAAAAAAGGACAGAAATCAGCTTTACCTTGCGGCAATGCTTCATGATATCGGAAAGATGGACATTCCGCTCGAGGTCATGGACAAGCCCACGAAGCTCGGACACCATGAGGAGCCGCTGCGCGCAAGGCTGGAAATAATAAGGCTGCGGCTCGAAAACGACGCGCTCACGGGCGCTCTCCCCAAAGAAAAGGCAGACGAGCAGCTCGCGCAGATACAGGGCTTTCTTGACAAGCTCGGGCTGTACAACTGCGGCAGAAAGCTTGACGCGGAGGAATGGGCGGTCATCGACAGAATGAGCGCCTCGGTGTACCGCTCGGCGGACGGCGAGGAGATACCGTTCCTGACCGGGCAGGAAAATGACGACCTGCACATTCGCGCGGGAACGCTCTCCGATGACGAGCGCCGCATAATGCAGAGCCATGTTGTGTACACCGACAAGATATTGTCGCATATGCATTTCGGGGCGGATTACCGCGACGTCAGGGCGATGGCTGCAAATCACCACGAGCTTCTCAACGGAAAGGGCTACCCCAACGGGATAGGCGCGGACAAGCTTGATGCCATGACGAGGATACTCACGATAATGGACATCTATGATTCGCTCATTGCAGACGACCGCCCCTACAAAAAGGCGAAGTCCGTAAAGGCGGCGTTTGAGATACTTGACGAGGAGGCGGCGGCAGGCAAGGTGGACAAGCCGCTTCTCGATATCGCAAAGGAGATCTGGCTGACGGGGGATAATGACAAGCCTGTTCAGGCGGACGAAACGGACAAAAAGGGAGATAACGCATGAAAAAAATCAACGCAAAGTGGATAATAATACCCGCCGCCGCTGTGGTACTGATAGCGGCTGCGGTGGTGACGGCGGTAATGCTGCTTTCGCACAGGGAGGAATACCGCCTTGTCAGGGTCAACAGCTTTGAGGGCAATGTTTCGGTGAACCGTGCTGCGGAGGGAACTCTTAACGCATTCAACGGAATGAAGCTTGTTTCGGAGGACGAGGTGAGCGTTGAGGACAAGTCGTTTCTGGAGCTTCTCGCCGATGAGGACAAGCATATCATCGCGGAGGAAAACACGCGCTTTCTGCTCAATTCAAGCGGCACTGCCGAAAAGGGAATGATATCCATTCAATTGATATACGGGCGCTCGCTTTTCACCATTGACAACAAGCTGGGTGATAATTCATTTTTCGAGGTCAGAACGCCCAACGCAACGCTCAGCGTCCGCGGAACGTCCTTTTCCGTAGAGTACGATATGACAACGGGCGAAACGTTCACCGAGGTGTTCGAGGGCTCGGTATGGGTGGATTACGGGAACAGGCGGGATATTCTTGAAAAGGGCGAAACTCTGCGGATTACCCCCGAAATGTCAGGCGGCGCGGTCATTGATACCGATATATCGGGAGGAGCGAACATTATCCCCGAAACGCCCGGCGGTTCGGATAATATCACAGAATATCCGACAGAGCGGAAAACGCTGTCGATCACACATTATTTCCGTAATCTCCCCGATTATCTCAACGCGGGCGCAGAACGCATTGAATTTGAAGCCGATTTCGGCGTCAGATCATACGAATCAACCTTTTATCCGAGCGCAGATGTCTATGAAAGGGGAGGACTGCCCAGGTCGGTCATGGATATTGACGAGCAGTTTATTATGTCCGTGATGGACGAGTTGGAGTGGCTGATAAATGCCGAGATAACGACGGATTTCCTCACAGGCTATGACCCCGAGCTTAATAATTATATCACCAATATAAACCGCTGGTACAATGACTTCCCGTCGCGAAAAATAACATTAACCGATGATGAGAATATGACCTTCGAGGTCGATTTCGACATGGCAACGCTCAGCTGGGTAATTGCCGACTCAACCGAGGAATATGCGGACTCAAATTCGTCCCGCCTGCCGAGGGGCGCTGTGAACAGCGAGGGCAGACAAAACTGCCTTGTCGGCGTAATGATCACATTCAGCAGCGGCAACGGAGCGGCTGCCGAGCCCGTGCAGCTTGCCCCGCCCGACAGCGGTTCGGTGAGCAGCAACAACATCTCAACTTCTGCCCCGAGCGGCAGCGCAGTGTTCACGGTAAATAACGCATATTATTTCAGGGACGCGTCGGATTATTCGTCTGCGTACACGACAAGCTTGATCACCATGATATGGAACGGCTTTCCCGAATCGGGTTTCAGCGGCTGGTACTCTTCCTATGACACCGACAGAATTTCATCACCGCTGAACGATACCGTATATGAAATATACAACTCATATCTCGTCCCGCGCCGTGCCGAACTGGACAGCTATCTTGACGAAAACGACGAGGCGGCGCTGAAAGCGTTCCGTTCAAAAGAGCAGTATCCCAACGAGGACGTAACCGATTGGTTCCCGAATAAGATGACGATACACGGAAGCGACGGCGACTATACATTCAATATTTCGCGGGTCACGATGGATATAATGAAGGGGCATTCCACGCCCGATAACCCCGACGTTAACAACTACCCGTCGGGCTGTTACGAGGGCGACGACGGATATTACTACATCAGCGGAGTTTACTTCAATTTCTTCGGCACGCCCGAGTGATAAACGCGGCTGTGAATAACAAAAAGACTGCATTTCGTTTGAAGTGCAGTCTTTGCTGTTTATATGTTGAAAAAAATTACACAAGCAGATTCATGACCTTGCCCTGCTCGCTGTCTTTAAGCCCTGCGGAGAACCTGTCGTCCGCCGCTTTTTTGGTAACGGTAGTCGTTTCGCCGCCCGTTACATAAGTATCGCCGCATTCGGGGCATATCCCGTGCTTAATTATAACGCTCTGATAAATTACCTCTCTGTCCTCGCGCGATGCCTTTGCCTGATTATGGTTAACGTGCTCGTATTCATGGCTGCGCACGACAGCCTCGGCGCTTGCGGGGTCGATTTTTCCGGGGCTTTTGAATGACACGCCCGGGTCGTCGGAGCCGTCCTGATATTTGCGGTTCTTGCAGGTCTGGCACTCGCCGTCGTCCCGATCCTCTTTCTTGTCTTTCAGGCTGTTCAGGCGCTTCTGGAGGTCGTTTATGCGCTTTTCGAGGTTAGCTATCCTGCCGTCGAGTTCGCCCGAGCCGCTTTCTTTCTTCTGCCGCTCGTAATCGTCGCGCTGCCTGTTAAGCTTGGTCAACTCGTTTTCGACAGAACGCCGCGAGCCGCCGACAGAGCCGTTATTGCCGCTATAGCCGTTATTGCCGTTAACATAACCGTTATTTTGAAAGCCCGCCATGCTCCCGCTGACCGAAAATCCCATAAAACACACCTCCTCAGTATCGTTTTCTTAATTATACCACAATACTTTCAAAAAATCAAGGGTCAATTTCCCTCCGCGCCGCTATTCATCAAACAGGGTGAGCTGCGGGTCGGTCGGAAAGACGGCGGTGTCGGGAATGCAATTCTCCCCGATTCGGAAATCAATTCCCGCCTTTCTTGCCTGACTTATCTGAAATTTCCGCTCGATACGGTACATTCGCCCGTCCTTGATGAAGTGCGCGCCCGTCTGATGGAAGCTGAACGGTATATTTTTCTCCACGCACTGCCGCCTGATATCCAGTATCCAGTCATAATCGCAGGGTCTTGCGTACAGCCCCGATTCGCCGCTTGCGGACACCTGCCCGATACTCCCGTCAAGGTAGGCGGAAATATCTATCCGCTCCAGCAGCGGCGCTGCGATTATCGACTTATGCTTTATCGGCAGCGACAGGAAGATAGGCAGGCGGAAGTCGGCCCTGTCCTGATTTTCGACAGTGCAGCCTATCATCACGTTGTCGTAGCCGTCGCCCCAGTCGGGCGGCAGGCACTGTTCAAGGCGGTCGATACGCTTGGTGAAGAAATAGAACAGGCAGTCCCCGCGCTGCTTTATCATCTGCCAGCACTCGCCGCGCCACTCGTCCGCGTCGCTCAGCAGGAAATCCGATGTGAAGCAGGTGAACACTATTTTCCCCGACGGCAGCTTATAGCTTCCGTCGCGGCGCTTTTTCAGCGGCAGGTCAAAGCTCTGCGTTTTGCGGCAGCGGCTGCTGTCCGAGCCGCCGTACATTTCGTCCTGCCTGTAAACATAGCAGTATTTGCAGCCCGCGCTTATTTTGGTGCAGCCGTGCCACGGATTCCAGTCCGCATAAATGTTGTCCTTTATTTTTCTCACCCTCTCGGAAATCGGCGGTTATTCTGCCTTTATTGTAGCACAGAAAGGGCTGTTGGTCAAGCGGCGTTCGGATTTTCGTGCAGCGGTTGAATTTTTCGCGGGGTTAAACCTCGGGTTGAATTGGTAAACTATAAATACGTTGATTTCAACACAGGATTGTGCTATAATAAGGTCAAAGGAGGGGAAAACATGGAAAACAGCTTCAACACAAATCTCCGCAGGATACGCAGGGAAAAGGGTATCACACAGGAACAGCTTGCGCTTTCGGTGGGGGTATCCGCGCAGGCGGTGTCAAAATGGGAGATGAACAGCTACCCCGACGCCGCGCTGCTGCCGAAGATTGCGGAGCGGCTCGGGGTCACTATCGACGAGCTGTTCGGGCGGAAGAACGAGAACATTTCGATTTACGACAGGGTAATGGAGCACATCAAGGCTGCTCCCAATGAAAAACAGTTCGACGAGGCTTTCAGCATTTGCAGGGCGATCATTATGTCGAAATGCGGCTGCCCGAAATTTGAACCCGTTTTGCCCGAAATAATCAATTCCGAATACGACAGCCACAGCCGCCTTAATTTCAGCGAGGGCTTTATGGAAGCAAGGCTCAACGGGGATTTACAGTATGTGTTTTTGTTCCCCGAGCCAAAGTGCGGCTACGACAAGGTGCTGAAATATGACGAGCGGTATGTAAAGCTGTTCGGCGTATTGTCGAAGCCGAACGCGCTGAAAGCATTGTATTTCCTCGCGGGCAGGGACGGCACGATGTTCTTCAAGCGGGAAACGCTCACCCATGAGCTGGGAATATCCTCCGAAAATGCAAGGGATATCATCTCCGCGTTCTGCGATATCGGGCTTATATGGGAGGCTACGCTGAACGGCGGCGACAGCAGCGAGAAGATATATCAGTACATCTCCCGCTGCGAGCTTGTGGCGTTTCTGTGCGCCGCGCGGTGTTTTATGAGCCCGCCGCAAAGCTTCAGCTACAGCAGCGAGTGGCGGCATGAGCGTTACCTGAAAAATGACACCTACAAAAAGGAGGGCGGCGATGAAAAAGAAAACCGATGAGAAGCAGAACCCGCTTCACCGTGATTACGGTCTGCGGAGCAATATCCGCTGGATCCTCTCGGGAATGCGGCGGTACTCAAAGCGGCTGCTTGTGCTCATTCCGATAGGGATAGTCTGCGCGCCGATCATGAATTACCTGTGGACGTTCATCACGAAATTCGTCATTGACATGATAACGGGCGAGGCGGGCTGGGAGGCTCTGCTGTGGCTCGTGGGCACGTTCACGCTTATACAGCTTGTTTCCACGATGGTCAACACCTATTACCACAGCGAAACATGGTGGAGGTTCATTGCGGTAAGGTTCGGGCTGATGGCGGAGAAAAACGCAAAGGTCATGAGCATTGATTTCGAGCACCTCGAAAACCCCGACGTCATGGACTGCTATCAAAAGGCGAACAACGCCTGCAACAGCAACGACGCGGGCGTTGAGGGAATGTCAAGGGGCATGGTGGATCTGGCAATGTCGCTGGCGGTGACAGTCGTCGGGCTGTGCATTATGGGAACGCTGGATATCCGCATAGTGCTTATAATGACCGTGCTTGCCGTTGTTAATTTTGTCATAACCGACCGCACGAACGCTTCCTGCAAGAAAAAGGTGTGGGACCCGCTCGCGCCGTGGTGGCGGCGGGACAATTATATGCGGCGGCAGATAACCGACTTTACGCCCGCAAAGGATATACGGCTTTTCGGGCTGCGCGAATGGCTGGTCGAAAAATACCGCGAGCTTAAAAAGGAGCGCCTTTGCGCGCAGAAAACCAACGCGAAAATGTGGTTTTGGGCGTCCGGCGCGTCGGCGTTAATGTGGGCGGCGGCGCTGTGCTCGGTTTACGGCTGGCTTATATGGTCGGTGGTAAACGACGGGCTGTCGCTCGGTAATTTCAGCCTTTATCTCGCAAGCGCGGGCACGCTGTTTCAGTATATAAATAATCTGCTCAACAGCGTGAGCTCACTGCTTCAGAAAAGCAGGCAGGTGGACGACTTCCGCAGCTTTATGGACATTGACGGCGGCAGACCCGACAGCGGCAAGCCCGTGCCAAAGCTTGACAGCTACGAATTTGAGTTTCGCAATGTATCCTTCAAGTACCCCAAGGCGGAAAATTACGCGCTGAAAAACCTCTCGCTGCGGCTGAGGGCAGGGGAGCGGCTTGCCGTCGTAGGTCTTAACGGCGCGGGAAAATCCACGTTTATCAAGCTGCTGCTGCGGCTGTACGAGCCGACCGAGGGAGAAATTCTCCTCAACGGCGTAAATATCCGCGAATACAGCAGGGAGAGCTATTACGGGATATTCGCGCCGGTATTTCAGGAAGTGGAGCTTTTCGCGTTCCCGCTTGCGGAGAATGTTTCGATGCAGTCCCCCGAGGAAACGGACAGAAAGCGCGCGGAGGAATGCCTTAACGCGGCGGGCTTCGGCGACAAGCTGGCGGAGCTGCCGCGCGGCGTTGACACCGAGATACTCAAGGTCATTCACGACGACGGAGTTGACCTTTCGGGCGGCGAAAAGCAGAAGCTCGCGCTTGCGAGGGCGCTGTACAAGGACGCTCCCGTGGCGGTGCTGGACGAGCCGACGGCGGCTCTCGACGCCCTTGCGGAAAGCAGGCTGTACAACGATTTCGACAAGCTTATCGGCAATAAGACCGCCGTGTACATCAGCCACCGTCTGAGCTCAACGCAGTTTTGCAGCAGCATTGCCATGTTCAGGGACGGCGAGCTGTGCGAGTACGGCACTCACGACAGCCTTATGGAGAAAAACGGCGCATACGCGGAGATGTTCCGCCTTCAGGCGCAGTATTATGTTGACGGAAAGGAGGAGGCTAATGTCTGAGCAGAAGCAGAAAGGGATAACGCGCGAAACGCTGAAATTCGTGTTCGCGACCGCGTGGAGGGAGCGCCGCTCCGTTTTTCTTGTCTACGTCATGCGCTTCATCGCGGAGTTTGCCGACAAAATGCAGAACGCGATAATGGCAAAGCTCATCATTGACGAGCTGGTGCTTGTCATCGGCGGCGGCTCGGCAGCGCAGCACCTTGCCAACGCGGCGATGTTCGCGGGAATATATATCGGCGTTCAGCTTGTGACAAGCGTTCTCCGCAACGGCGCGGATCAGCTTGAATCGGTGCACGGCGAGTGGTTCGCGGAGTACATTGACATTCAGCTTGCCGACCACACCATGAAAATGGACTTTGAGCACACCGAAAACCCCGAGGCTCTCGACGCGCTGGAAAAGGCGCAGGAGGGAATGAGCTGGTACAGCGGCGGTATCGTGGGCGTGCTGGGCGCGGTGTTCGGGCTTGTTAACAATGCGGCGGCGCTGCTGGGCGTTTCGGTGATAATCCTGCTGACCTGTCCGTGGCTTCTTCCCGTGCAGGCGGCGGCGCTTGTGGTTATCACGATATTTAACGCAAAAAACAACAAAATTGACCGCGAGAGCTTCTTAAAGCTTGCGAAAAGCAACCGCATTTTCGGCTATGTTTTCTATCAGCTTGCGGATTTCAAGCTCGGCAAGGATATCCGCCTTTACAACAGCGGCAGAATGATGGGTGACAAGGCGAAGTATTACTCCGACGAGCAGATCGGCGTATGGCGCGAAACCGCCGAAAAGCAGCGCAAAAACAGCTGGGTAATGGACGCGGCGAACGCTCTGCGCGACGGGATAAGCTATTTCTACATTGGCTTTCTCGCGGTAACGGGCGCAATTACCGTCGGCGATTTCTCAATGTGCGCGAGCGCCGCGGGGACGCTTTACTGGAGCCTTTACGGCGTTGTGAGCGGTATTCAGAACGTCAATCAGAAATGCGCCTACGCGCACCGCTATATTGAGTTCATGCGCTATCCCGCCGCAATGGAAAAGGGCACAAGGGCGGTCACGGCGGGCGAGCATACTATTGAGTTCCGCCATGTCAGCTTTAAATACCCCCGCACCGACAAGCTTGTGCTGCGCGACATTAACCTCACCATAAAATCGGGCGAGCACCTGTCGATAGTCGGGCTTAACGGCGCGGGAAAAACGACGTTCATCAAGCTGCTGTGCAGGCTTTACGACGTCACCGAGGGCGAGATACTCGTCGACGGCGTGAACATCAGGGAATACTCCGACGAGGAGTACCGCCGTTTGTTCGCGGTGGTATTTCAGGATTTTCAGCTGTTCGCGTTCAGCCTGCGTGAAAATATTGCGTTCGGGGAAAAGGCTGACGATAAGGAGCTTGAAAACGTGCTGCGGCTTGCGGGGCTGTGGGAGGACGCGCAGAAGCTTCCCGACGGACTTGACACCATGCTTTACAAAAGCTTCGACGAGAACGGCACCGACCTTTCGGGCGGTCAGCGGCAAAAGACCGCCATCGCGAGGGCGCTGTACCGTAACGCGCCTGTCGTCATACTTGACGAGCCGACCGCGGCGCTTGACCCCGTTGCCGAATACGAGATCTACCGTCAGTTCAACACGCTTGTCGGCGGCAAGACCGCCGTGTACATCTCGCACAGGCTTTCAAGCTGCAAATTCTGCGACCGTATCGTGGTATTCGCGGAGGATACAATTAAGGAGAGCGGCACGCATGACGAGCTTGTTTCGATCAAGGGCGGGATATACGCGAAAATGTTCGCCGAGCAGGCGAAGTATTATATCGGCTGCGGCGCGGTGTAATGCCGTTTTTCGGAGTGAATAATTTGTCGGGGGCATTTGCTCCCGATTTTTTTGGTTGAAACAGCGCGGCGGATATGCTATAATGTAATATGTTAATTGAACGGAGGTGCGGCAATGAAAAGAATACTTATCGTCGAGGACGACAGCGACCTGTCCTTTATCGTGTCGGAAATGCTTGAGAGCTACGGTTATTCGGTGACGACCGCCGAAAGCGGAGCGGAAGCGTTCGACCTGCTTTCGGCGAACGCATTTCAGCTTATCCTGCTGGACGTCAATCTTCCCGACACAACGGGGCTGGAGCTTTGCAGGGAACTGCGCAGGGCGTCGCAGATACCGGTCATCTTTGCAAGCGCGCGTGCTGACGAAAACGACCGCATAAGCGGCTTTGACATCGGCGGGGACGATTACCTGCCCAAGCCCTATTCAATGAAGGAGCTTCTGTCGAGGGTGAACGCCCTTTTCCGCCGCACCTACGGAAGCGCCGACCGCGAAAAGACCGTGACCTTCGGGAATATCGCCGTGAACATCACCATGCGCACAGTCACGCGCGGCGGCGAGCCCGTTTCGCTTTCGCTGCGCGAGTTTGACCTGCTGGCGTACCTCTGCTGCCACATCAACACCGCCGTTTCAAAGGAAACGCTGCTTTCGGAGGTGTGGGGCGCGTTTTCCGAGGTCGAGCCGTCTACGCTTGCGGTGCATATACGCTGGCTTCGTGAAAAGCTTGAGGAAAACCCCGCCGCGCCGCGCTTTATTAAAACGGTGTACAAGGTGGGCTATATGCTGGAGGTGGGCGAATGAAAAAGGCTGTGATGACCGCGCTGCTGTTCATTATCCTGCTTGCGGCGGCGACTGCGTTTATTTGCGGCGCTGCCGAAAAGCCCGATTTCGATACTGGAAGCCTTGCTGTTGCGGCGAACGAGATAGAGCAGCTTATCTCCGAGGGGAAAACCGAAGCGGCGGCGCAGTGCGCGGCGGAGCTTAGGGAGGCGCTGTCGGGCTTTAACGCCGAAAGCGGCTGCGCTGTTTATTTATGGGTAATGTTCGGCGTATGCTCTGCGGTGATATTTGCGGCGTTTTTGTACGTCGGCGCTGCGATACTCCGCCCGTTTGAGAAGCTTTCGGGGTTTGCGGAGCGTATCGCGGGGGGAGATTTTGACCTTCCGCTGAATTACGAGCGCGGGAATTATTTCGGGCGGTTCACATGGGCGTTCGACTGTATGCGCCGCGAGATCACATCGGCGCGCGCCTGCGAAAAGGCGGCGATCGAAAACAACAAGACCGTGATAGCCTCCCTCTCCCATGACATCAAAACTCCCGTCGCCTCGATACGCGCCTACGCCGAAGCGCTGGAGGCGGGCTTTGGCGATAACCCCGAAAAGCGCGCGAAATATCTCGGGGTCATCATGCGCAAGTGCGACGAGGTCGCGGCGCTGACGAACGATATGCTGCTGCACTCCGTGTCCGACCTTGACAGGCTGAAAATGGAGCCCGAGGATATCGAGCTGTGCGCATTTTTGTCGGAAACAGCCGGCGGGCTTTCCGCGCGGGGCAATATCCTGCTTAATCTGCCCGAATATCAATTGCGGGTGAGCGCGGACAGGAACAGGCTCGCGCAGGCTGTCGGGAACATAGTCGGCAACGCGGAGAAGTACGCCAAAACGGATATTGAAATTACCGCCGAAAAAACGGACAATGGCGCGGAGATAACGTTCCGCGATTTCGGCGGCGGTATCCCCGAGGAGGAGCTGCCGTTCATTTTCGACAAGTTCTACCGCGGCAGCCGTATCGGCAGGGAAAACGGCGCGGGGCTGGGCTTGTACATCGTGAAATACATCGTTACGCGCTCGGGCGGCGAGGTTTTCGCCGAAAATCTCCCCGACGGCTTTCGGATAAAAATTATTCTTCCCGTCATTTCATAATGATTTCTTAATTACTTCTTAATAACTTTTGCGGTATAATGACATCAACAATTCAGGAAAGGTGCGTTTTGTATGAAAAATACTGTTTTATCCGCAAAGGGGATCTGCAAAAGCTTCGCGCATAACGGCGTTCAGAATCACATTCTGACCAACCTCGACATTGATATTTACGAGGGGGACTTCACCGTTGTAATGGGCGCGTCGGGCTCGGGAAAGTCGACGCTGCTTTACGCGCTGAGCGGAATGGACAGGGTAAACGGCGGGTCGGTCATGTATGACGGGAAGGATATCGCGAAGCTTCCCGAAAAGAAGCTTTCACAGCTGCGCTGCGGTGATTTCGGGTTTATTTTTCAGCAGATGCACCTTGTCAGCAATCTCACGCTTTTTGAGAATATCGCCGTGCCCGGGTATCTCAACAAAACCGTCCCCGCGGGCGAGGTGAACAGGCGCGCCGGGGAGCTGCTCGAAAAAATGGGGATATCGCATATAAAGACGCAGCTTCCGTCGCAGTGCTCGGGCGGCGAGCAGCAGCGCTGCGCAATTGCGCGGGCGGTAATCAACAGCCCTAAGCTGCTTTTCGCGGACGAGCCGACGGGCGCTCTTAACCGAAAGAACACCACCGAGGTGCTCGACCTGCTCACCGAGCTCAACCGCGGCGGTCAGAGCATTCTTATGGTAACGCATGACGCGCGTGCGGCGCTGCGCGCGACAAGGCTCATCTACATAGCCGACGGCGCGGTCATCGGCTGCCTTGACCTGCCGCCTTATACCCCCGACGCCGAAAAGAGCCGCGAAACGCAGGTCGGCGCGTGGCTGTCGTCAATGGAATGGTGAGGTGCGGCATGGAGATATTCAAGCTTATCAGGGCTAACATAAAGCACAAAAAAGGCTCTTTCAAGAGCATTGCCGCGCTCATGGCGATAATCGTGCTTTCGTTCACGGGTACGGTCAGCAACAACGACAATGTTGACCGAACGCTGCGCGAGGCACAGCAGTGGGCGGGCACACCCGGAATGACTGCGATAATACCCTTGCCCAACACAGACGAGGAATTATTTGCGGCGATAAACGGCGAACCCGATATTGCGGGCGTGAAAACGGCGGACTGCATAATGAGCAGCGGCGAAAAGCTTGACGGGCAGGAGATATACCAGTCGGTCATCATTTACCCCGAAAGCTTTAATGTATACCGCGTACTCAACGAGAGCAGGACATCATATATTGACTCTCCCGAGCCGCTTTGCGAGGGCGAGATATACATTCCCTATTCATTCACGGGCATTTATAAAGCCGATATCGGTTCGGAGGTAAGCGTTGAGATACCCACCGCCGCCGACCCGCAGGTGAAGCAGACCTATAATTTCAGGGTAAAGGGGCTTATCGCCGACCCGAGCTTCGGCGCGGCGGTGATAGGCACAAAGCGCTTTTTCATCAGCGAAGCGGACTTTGCAGCAATAACCGACGGCGCTTCCGAATGGTCTGCCTGCATTGAAGCGGACATTGACCTGCGCGGCGGCGCGGACTATATTCGCGTGAAAAAGGCGCTTGACGACAGCTGCGGCATTGTGGGGAGATCGTTTCTTGTCATCTCCGACAATGAAACTGCCTCTTACACGAAAATTTACGCCGAAACGGGCTCGGGTATCGTTGTCGCGTTTGTTATACTGCTTGTCACAATAATAATCATCACGATGTGGCACAGCATAACCACGTCCGTTGAAATGGAGTATGTCAACCTCGGCGTGCTCAAATCGCAGGGCTTTACGACGGGGAAGATACGGCTGGTGTATATCGTTCAGTACGTTCTCGCCGAGGTCATCGGCGCGGTCGTCGGGCTTATTCTGTCCGTGCCCGTGCTGTATCTGCTCGGGTCGCTTTTTCAGCCCATTACGGGACTTCTCACGGTAAACCGCGTGTCGTTTCTCAAATGCGGGCTTCTGTCTGTCGGGGTCATTGCCGTGTGCATTATATTCATTATCCTCGCGACGGCAAGGATAGGTAAGATATCACCCGTCCGCGCTATTTCGGGCGGGCGCAGCGAGGTGCATTTTGACAGCCGCACAAACGTCCCGATAAAGGCGAAGCCGCTTTCGCTGTTCATGGGTCTGCGGCAGTTCACCTCAAGGTGGAAAAGCTGCACGGGAGTAGTCCTTATCGCCGCGCTGCTTGTTTATTTCATGATGACGATAACCGTGCTTTCCGACAGGCTTTCGGGCGAGAACATCATTGAGGGCATGGTATCTCCCGACATAGTAGCAATACCCTCCGACAAATTTGAATTGTCCGACATGGCGGAATTTGAGGAAACGGTGCGCGAAAACGACGAAAACGCAAAGGTGCTGTTCAATAGCGCGTCGCATATTATGGCTGACGGTATTGAGTTCTACTGCGAGGCGCCGTCGCCCGCCGATTTCCTCTACAAGCCGCTTGACGGCAGAATGCCGATATACGGCAACGAGATCGCCGTCACTGAAATAGTGTCCGACGAACTCGGCAAAAAAATAGGCGACACGGTAGTGCTCGGAAGCGGCGACAACGCGGGCGAGTACATCATCACGGGTTATTATCAGTCGCTGTCCGACCTCGGGCGCACATTTTCGCTCTCCCCCGAGGGAATGCTCGAGCTGACGGGTAACCGACCGAGCTGCTACATCGAGCTTTCTGACGCGGCGCTTGCGGAAAAGGTGTCTGCCGCCCTTGACGAGCGGCACGGGGAGCTCATAGGTACTAAAATTATACAGGAGGAGCGCAGCTCCGCCGCGGACGGTATGCTTGAAATGATAGACGGCATATGCGTTATCCTTGTGGCAGTCGTTTTCTCGATATCCATTATTTTCGCGGCGGTAGTGATAAACATGGTCTGCTCCAAATCCTTTGTCAGGGAGCGCACCGACATCGGCGTACTCAAGGCGCTCGGCTTTTCGGCGGGTGAGCTGCGGGTACAGTTTGCTTTCCGCTTTATGATAATCGCCGCGATCGGCTCGGTCATCGGCGGAGCGGCTTCTTTTTTCTTCACTGCGCCGCTGCTTGGGGTACTGATGAAAATAGTCGGGCTTACGAGGGTTGAGGCGAATATCACGCCGCTTACGTTCGTGTTACCCGCCGCCGCTATATGCGCGAGCTTCTTCCTTTTCTCCTACATTGCCGCGCGGCAGATAAAGAGGGTGGAGGTAAGGGAGCTTATCTCGGAATAACAGGTCGGTTTTCCGGTAATTTTTGAAATAATTACACCGCCGCAGTGCCCGTTTTTAACGGGTGCTGCGGCGGTTTTTTTGTGTGCATTTGCATTGAGATTTGGCGGTTTAAAGCTGTATATCGGGGAAAATATTCCAATTCGGAATGAACAGCCTTGTGCCGCAGCACATTCTGTGCGGGTAAAAACGGCGCGGCATTCATTGCGTTTGTCACACTTTACAATTTTGTTCCCGCAAAAATGTGATTTTATACATCATTCGGAACGAGCAAAAAAAATAATCGTTAAAATTCGGGTGTTTTTCGGTTAAAGTCATTGACAAACGGGAACTTTTGGTAGTATAATATAGATTAGGCTCATTGGAAGAAAGTGACTTTAGGAGGAGTTCTATGGAGCGACTGAAGCCGGCATATTCGCCGGTGAATATCTGCTACGCAACCAACGAGGACTACGCGCCGTATCTCGCGGTGTCAATGTATTCGCTGCTGTGCAATGCGGATAAGTCACGCGTCTACGACATCGTGATACTTCACAGCGCGATATCGCCCGAAAAGCTTTCGCTTATTGAAAGGGCAGGCGCGCTGTTCCCGAACTGCACGGTGCGGGCGGTGGATATGACGGATTTCCGCGAAAGCGTTAAGGACGCGACCCACGCCTATATAACCGCGGAAACAAACTACCGCTTAGCGATACTCGGCGAGCTTTTCGCGGAGTACGACAGGGTATTGTACATCGACTGCGACACCATTGTGGAGGGAAACGTCGCCGAGCTGTTCGACACCGACCTTATGGGTAATGCCGTAGGCGGCGCGGAGGCAGTCGAGGCGAGGGTATTCAAAATGACGAAAAAGGGATTTTTCATCGACGGATACCCCTACAATTTCGAGGACTACGCGAAGAAATTCATGGGAATAACCGACCTTAGCCGCTATTTCAACGCGGGAGTAACGCTGTTCGACCTGAAGAAATGCCGCGCAATGACCTCGGCGGACGCGGCAGTCGGGCTGCTGAACAGGCGGCGGTGGATGAACAACGACCAGGACGTGCTGAATATGCTGTTCACGGGGAGCATATACAAGCTCGACCAGAAGTGGAACTACACCACGAACATCGAGCATGAGGTTTCGCTTCGCGACCCGAGGCTGAAAAAGCTCTTTGCGGACGTTCGCCGCAGCGAATACGGCATAATCCACTACACGAGCGGCAGGAAGCCGTGGAACAGCGAGGTCCCCTTGGGGGAACATTACCACAGTTACGAAAAGGCTTTAGATAAGATATTAAAGGAGGAACATTTATGGCAGTAGAAAGAAAACACAGAATTAAAAGGGCGGTGCTCAGCTGGCTGTGCGTTGCGGCGATTTTTTCGGGCAATTTACCCGGAACGATCAGGTTGATCAGCACGTCTGTTACAGCGGCGGCGGTAGACCCGGTGCCTTATGACGCAGTGATTAACCTTTCTCAAATTGACGATGTGGATTATAGGGATAGTCTTTCTCAAGCCGGTGTGAATGTGGAATTTGATCCTGTCGCTTCTGCATGTCTCATAAGCTTTAACGCAGAGGGCATATACAAATTAACCGGCGAAAACACAACAGGCACCGAATATTACAAAACGAGGTTTTTAAATCATTGCCTTGATACGGTGAGAATAGTCTGCGAAAATGCGTATATCAGTAATGAAGACTCAGGAATAATTTTTTCCGGAATTATGGTTATTTCGGGTGCGCTTATTGTTGATGATGTATCGAGCGGCGATTTTTCTGTTTCCGATGAAAACGTCGTTACCGCAGATTTCCGTAAAGTTGAATACAAGGACGTCAACGGAACATCTCTCGGAAATAGCTACTACTTAAACGGCACCACCTATTCCGACAAGAGCGGCATTACAAAGGATAAGTGCGTTTACACCGAGGACGGAGCGGGCAATAAAACCGCCGTTCCGACGACCATAACCTCCGATACGACGGTTATCTGCGCAGACCACGAACTGGACGAAACCGGCACTTGCACGGTCTGCGGCGCAGAATATGGGATAGACCTTACCAAGCTTAAGGACTATGAGTCTGCCGGCAATATCCTTGACGGCAAGGTTAGTGTAAGGATAATAACTTCCGATGAACAAGGTAGGTACCTCGGCAGCTATTATAGGATTGATATCAAGAAGTCGGGTACATATCTGCTCACGGGCGACAATATAATCAATGGCTCGTATGTTGATGTAAACATTCGCATTGGCGATAATGTTGACGCCAACATAATTTGTGACGCGTATATCAAGAACGTTATTATGAAGGATTTCGCTTTGTCGGGTGAAGCGGATATAACTCATGGTTATGTGAACGTTTTCCAGACTACCAATACTAACAGCACTCTGAACCTCAGCGGTAATCTTGCTATTGAAAGGACATATTGCAATTCCCACGATACTTTTTCCGATTATCTCGGAGGAAATACGAGCAGTATCACCGCAGATTTCTTTGAAGTGACCTACACGGACGCTGACAGCAATTCTCTCGGAAAGACGGCGTATCTTTCGGGCGGCACCTATTCCGACAAGAGCGGAGTTACAGAGGGCAAGTGCACTTACACCATGAACGGCACGGAGAAAGTGCCTTTCGACCCGACCAACATCACCGGGGCAGCCGATGTTATCTGCGCCGACCACACCTTTGACGAGAACGGCGCGTGCACGTTCTGCGGCGCAAAATATGAGATAGACCTTAGTAAGCTTGCCGAATATGAGGCAAGCAGCGACCCTATCTTTGACGGCAAGATTAGGGTCGAAGCCTACAGCAGCATGAGCGGCAGTCCGCAGTACAGAGTTTATTTTAAAGAGTCCGGCTCTTATATAATTAAAAAAGGCAGCAATTATATCAACGACTGCTATTGCGACGTTCGGTTCTATTCCTCTAACTCCGCGGACGTTACGCTGGTATTCGATGATGTTTACATCAGAAACGACGACGGTACACACGATGTCGATACTAGCGGGTATGTTTCCCACAGCGATGGACTCACTCCTTTCATTATCGGCAGCGGCACATTGACGCTTACCGGAAAGCTTGCTGTTGACACATACTGCTGCGTTGAGGGCGATTATACTGGATCATTCAAAACTGATGGTGTTACAGCAGATTACTTTGAAGTGACCTATAAGGACGAGAGCGACAAGGTTATCGGAAAGAGCTTCTACTTAAACGGCAGCACCTATTCCGACAAGAGCGAAGTCCCCTCGCAGTACCCCTGCGTTACCTCGAACGGCGCTGTGTTTGACTACACCGACATAAAAGCCGCTGCGACGGTCAACTGCTCCGAACACTCCATTGACGAAAACGGCGTATGCAGCAATTGCAGTCAGAATGTGCTTATCGACCTTTCCAGGCTTTCGGATTACCTGTCGGATACCTCTGCGCTCCCCGACGGCGTGACGATAAATAGACCCGATAATTTCGATGATATCGTTGAGATAACAATAACCAAGAGCGGCAATTATATGCTCAAGGGCAAAAATTACTGCAACGGCGCTTATTTTGACGTCAAGTTCAATATCGAAAACAACGCGGACGTTACGTTCGAGTGCAATGACGTATTCATCAAGAACGACAATGTAGGGTGCATGAAAAACACCGAACAGTATGTTCCCACATTCCCCGAGGGAGTGACCGTAAACAATGTTTACAGCTATAACGATAATATGGATTACAGCGGAAATTATACCGCGTTCAACTATGTAACTCCGTTTGATATAACTGACGGCGCAACGCTCACGCTTAGCGGAAAGCTGTTTGTTGATACGGCGCACGCCGTTGCCGAAGACGGCAAAAGCTTTGATTTGCCGGTTAATGAAGGCGGCGGATACCTCGCTACAGGTTTTTCTAATGTAGATTATTGTGATTCCGATAATAACCAAGAACTGTTTGATAGAAATTACTGCCTGTCCGGCGCGAATTATATTGCGACCGATTACATTGACAGCAAGTATCACTGCGTACAGGTCAACAGCAACGACCCGGGCGATTACAGCTTTAACGGTTACACAGATATTTATCTCGCGCTTCACCATCATATCCCCGAAAACAGCAACACCTGCGATTACTGCGGAATGATGTTTGGCGCGGTTTACACCGTGACGGTTGACGACACGTTCAATACTCCCACGACCTACCGCGTTGCAGAGAACGACACCTTCGACCGCCCAGATGATCCCGTTGCTCCTGTCGGTCAGAAGCTGGAGGGCTGGTATGTCGATGAAACAACAAAATACGTTTTCGGCGACGAAGTTATCTCCGATATCACCCTTACCGCGCATTATGAGGACAGCCTTGTAAAGAGCGTTGAGCTTGCCCCCGCATCCAACGTTGTCAACACATATATCGAGGGCAACAAGTTCGACCCGACAGGTCTTGTGATAATCGTAACCTTTGAGGACGACAGAACCGACACCATAACCTACAGCGCAGAAAATACGAGGTTCATGTTCTCTCCCACGCTCACCCGGAAGCTCACCCAAAGCGACGATTCTGTGAGAGTATATTACGGCACAGCTATGCAGGGCGGCAGCAACTATGTTGACATTCCGATAACCGTTGCGGCGAAGCAGCTTTACAGCATTGCGGTCAAGACAGCGCCTACCAAGGTAAAATACGTTGAGGGCACACCCTTCGACCCGACAGGGCTTGTTATCACGCTGACCTACGACAACGGCGATACCGAGGACGTAGAATACACCACGGCAACCGCAGGCAAGTTCTCGTTTGATAAGGAAGTTCTCACGCTCGGCGATACGACCGTAACGATAACTTACGGCAACAAGACTGACACGCAGACGGTAACAGTCGTTGAGAAGTCCCTTGACAGAATAGCGGTCAAGACAGCGCCTACCAAGGTAAGATACGTTGAGGGCACACCCTTCGACCCGACAGGGCTTGTTATCACGCTGACTTACGACAACGGCGATACCGAGGACGTAGAATACACCACGGCAACCGCAGGCAAGTTCTCGTTTGATAAGGACGTTCTTGCGCTCGGCGACAATTCCGTAACCATTACTTACGGCGGCAAGACTGACACACAGACGGTAACAGTCGTTGAGAAGTCCCTTGACAGCATTGCAGTCAAGACAGCGCCTACCAAGGTAAAATACGTTGAGGGCACACCCTTCGACCCGACAGGGCTTGTCATCACCCTGACCTATGACAATGGCGATACCGAGGACGTAGAATACACCACGGCAACCGCAGGCAAGTTCTCGTTCAGCAAGGGCGTATTCGCGCTCGGCGACAATTCCGTAACCATTACTTACGGCGGCAAGACTGACACGCAGACGGTAACAGTCGTTGAGAAGTCCCTTGATAAAATAGAGGTCAAGACAGCACCCACCAAGGTAAAATACGTTGAGGGCACACCCTTCGACCCGACAGGGCTTGTTATCACGCTGACCTACGACAACGGCGATACCGAGGACGTAGAATACACCACGGCAACCGCAGGCAAGTTCTCGTTTGATAAGGA
>JBJFHP010000011.1:0-5745 GCA_051893715.1 Oscillospiraceae bacterium | reverse complement strand
GATATCTACGCCGTTAATGAGAGCCTGCCCCCCCGACGACGAAAGGTATCCCGTAAGGATATTCATGGTGGTGGATTTTCCCGCGCCGTTGGGGCCGAGAAATCCGAGAATTTCGCTTTCGCTCGCGGAAAAGCTGATATTGTCGACAGCCAGCTTGTTTCCGTAGCGTTTGCTCAGGTTTTTAACTTCTATCATTGATGTCCTCCGGGCGGAATTATCCGCCGAAATTCCGAACAGCCGTATGCTTTGCGATATAGCTGCGCAATGCATATAACGGCATTATTAACAAAATAATTATAATTCTCCACCGTGAAAATTGTGTGAATTATACATGAAAATTACACCGCTGCTTCAAGCTTGGCAATGCTCTTTTTAAGGCGCGCGAGGGTGTCCTCCTTGCCGAGGATAACGGCAAGCTCAACGCCGCCGCCGGGCGTGAACTGCTTTCCGCTCAGCGCCACGCGCAGCGGGAACAGGATAACGCCGTTCTTAACTCCCTCAGCTTCGATAAGCTTGAAGAGCGCGTCGTGAACGCCCTCCTGCGTGAAGTCGTCAAGTCCCTCAAGAACGGGGAGTATCTTTTTCAGCGCGCCGAGAGAGGTTTCGGGCGTGGTTTTCATCTTCTTGTTGGTGTAGAGGTCAAGGGAGTAATCGGGCATCTCGTCTATGAAGTCGACCTGCTCGGGGATATCGGTGAACACCTCCGCGCGGGGCTGGAGAACGCTGCAAAGGAGCGAGATGTCGATGTCCTCTCGCTTGCAGGTCTGTCTGATATAGGGAGTTGCTATCTCGGTGAACTTCTCGAGCGGGAGCGCGCGGACATAATGCGCGTTTATCGCCTTGAGCTTCTGCGCGTCGAATATCGCGGGGGACTTTGAAATGCCGCTGATGTCGAACGCTTCTACCATTTCATCGAGCGTGTATATCTCGCGCTCGCCCTTGGGCGCCCAGCCGAGAAGCAGGATATAGTTCAGTATCGCCTCGGTCATGTAGCCCTTGTCAAGCAGATCCTGGAAAGAAGCGTCGCCGTCGCGCTTGGAAAGCTTGTGCTGTGCGTCCTTCATGATGTGCTCAACATGGATATATACGGGGGGCTCCCAGCCGAATGCCTCGTAAAGCAGGTTGTACTTCGGCGCGGAGGAAAGGTACTCGTTGCCGCGGACAACGTGCGTTATAGCCATGGTGTGATCGTCCACAACGTTCGCGAAGTTGTAGGTCGGCATTCCGTCCGTCTTGAGCAATACCTGATCGTCAAGAATGGAGTTGTCAACGGTGATATCGCCGTATATTTCATCATGGAAGGTCGTCGTGCCCTCGGTGGGGATAGCCTGACGGATAACATAGGGAACGCCCGCCTTGAGATTTTCCTCTATTTCCTCCTTGGAAAGATTGCGGCAGTGCCTGTCGTACATCGGGGAGATGTTGCTCGCCTTCTGAACGGCGGACAGCTCCTCAAGGCGCTCCTTTGTGCAGAAGCAGTAATATGCGTGCCCCGTTTCAACGAGCTTTTCCGCATATTCCTTGAACATACCCATGCGCTCGCTCTGTATATAGGGGCCGTAATCGCCGCCCACATCGGGGCCCTCGTCCCAGTTAAGACCGCAGGTGCGCAGGGTGTTGTAAATAACGTCGACTGCGCCCTCAACATAGCGCTCCTGGTCGGTGTCCTCGATACGGAGAATGAATTTTCCGTTGTTCTTCTTCGCGAGAAGATAGGTATAGAGAGCCGTTCTGAGGTTGCCTATATGCATATAGCCCGTGGGACTGGGCGCAAATCTTGTCCTTACCGTTTTTTCTGCCATTTTTCAACTTTTCCTTTCGTTGTTATTTAAGCTCAAAACCGCGCAGCGCCGCTTCCTTGTCGGCGGCTATCTGCGCCTTGAGCTCGTCAAGCCCCGAGAATTTCCGCTCGGGACGGATAAATTCACACAGCGACACCGCCGCCATCTCGCCGTAAAGGTCGCCGCTGAAATCAATAATATATGTTTCCATAACCGCGCCTGTGCCGTCATGACGGTTGGCAACGGTCGGCTTTATGCCGATGTTGGTTACGGAACGATAGTTTATTCCGCGTATCTCCGCGTAGCTTCTGTACACCCCGAAGCGCGGTATAACGTTCGTTTCGGGTATGATCTGATTTATCGTCGGGAACGACAGCGTTCTGCCTATCTCGTTTCCTTTGATAACAGGCAGCCTGTACCACAGCTCGTAGCCGAGTAACCTGTTCGCCTCGGCGATCTGCCCGTTTCGTATCAGCTCGCGGATATGCGTCGAGCTTATCGGAACGCCGTCGCAGCACACGTCCGCAACGGTCTGCGCGCGCATTCCGTATTTCGCGCCGAGCTCCGCAAGCCGTTCGGGAGTGCCGCAGCCGCCCTTTCCGAAGCGGAAATTGCCGCCGCAGCAGGCAAAGCCCGCGTTAAGCCGCCCGACAAGAATATCCCGCACGAACTCCTCGTCCGTGCAGCCGCAAACGTCCGCAAAATCGGGCGCATACAGATATTCAACGCCCATTTTGTCCAGCAGCTCCACCTTGTTTTCAAAGGAGATGATGTCCTCGCGCCGCTGAAATTTCGGCAGCGTGGTGTCACAGTTGAACGTGAACACCGCGGAGCACAGTCCTTTCTGCGCCAGAGCAGCGCCGATGACCCCGACATGACCGAGATGCAGCCCGTCAAAGTATCCGAGAGCAACAGCGGTCTTTGCCGCTGTGTTCCCGCCGTAAGTAATGTCGATCAATATTTTTCACCGTACAATGGCTCAAATTGAGCCGCTCAACAATTGAGCCGCTCAATTTGAACCGCCCAACAAATGAGCCCGATCAGTCTGTAAATCTTTTTATGGGAACAAGCTCGCCCGCTTCGTTCACCCTTGCGACGCCGATAAAGCCCTCCGCGCCGCTCACCCTGCACAGCTTATCCTGTTCGGGTCGGAAAGAAAGCCTGTCCGCGTCCAGCCGCACGCCGTTCATGTACAGCCGCCGCTGAACCTCGTCCAGCCTTATTTCGGGCAGCGGAGCGAACACGCTTTCCACGGGCTTCAGCAGCCCGCACAGCGCTTCTCTGTCCATCGCCTTCAGCTCGGCAAGGGGGTAGCTTTCCTCCAGCGAATAGCCGCAGCTTCTCGTGCGGACAAGGCTCGTCATCACCGCGCCCGTTCCGATCGCCGCGCCGATGTCGTCTATCAGCGAGCGGATATACGTCCCCGAGGAGCAGTCCACCTCTATTACGCCGCTGCGCCCGTCAAATTCGGTCATTTCAAGGCGCGAAACGGTTATCGGGCGCGGCTTTCGCTCCACGACGATACCCTTGCGGGCAAGGTCGCACAGCTTCTGCCCGTTTATTTTGAGCGCGGAATACATCGGCGGCACCTGCATGATGTCACCCCTGAACCGCGCAAGCGCGCCCTCAAACTCCCCTGCGGACACATTTACCGCCTTTTCCTCGGAGCACTGCCCCCAGATATCCAGCGTATCGCTCGTTAAACCGAGCCGAAAGCCCGCGCGGTAGCTTTTGTCGCTGTCGGGAACAAGGTCGGCTGCCTTTGTCGCGCCCCCGACGAAAATCGGAAGCACGCCCTGTGCCATCGGGTCGAGCGTTCCGCCGTGACCTACCTTTTTTGTCCCGAAGCAGCCGCGCATTACCGCAACGACGTCGAAGGACGTGAAGTTCTGCGGCTTGTTCACCACAATAACGCCCGTCATTCGATACCTGCCTCGCGGACAGCCTTGCAGCAGGCGTCAACTATCTGTTTTTCCGCTTCCTCAATAGTACCGCCGAACGAGCAGCCCGCCGCTCTCGCGTGACCGCCGCCGCCGAAGCCCATGCAGATCTGCGAAACATCAATGCGCTCGCTCGAACGCAGCGAAGCCTTGAACACGCCCGGCTTCTTTTCTTTCATGCAGATCCCGATGTCCACGCCCTCAATCTGACGCGGTATCGCGGCAAGCGCGCCTACGTCGTCGCTGTCGATGTCGGTTATTTTTCCGAGCATTTCAAGCGTTACGGTTATCAGCGCGATGTGCCCGCCCGAATAGTAGCGGATATTTTTCAGCACTTCCTGCTCGAGCCTTATCCTGCCCTGCGTTTTCATGTCGAACATCGCATAGTTTATCGGGGCGATCTTTGCGCCGCATTTTATCATTACCGCCGCTATCATGTGCGACTGCGGCGTTGTATTGCTGAAGCGGAAGCAGCCGGTGTCGGTCGCAATGCCCGTGTAAATGCAGTTTGCTATCTCCGCGTCAATTTCCTCGCCGAGCGCGCAGATGACGTCATAGACGCACTCCGCCGCCGCCGCATATTCGGGGTGGAGATACAGCCTTTCGGCGTATTCCGTATTGGAAACGTGGTGGTCGATACAGAGCGCAGCCCTGTCGCCCGTTTCCTTCAGGTCGCCGAGCAGCTTTGTGTCGGCAACATCAACGCAGACTATCGTCGCGGGTTCAAATTCCTGCTCCTTTACCGCCTCGTACATATAATCAAAGCGGTGCGGGATAGGGTCGGGGCAGACCGCTTTTGCGCGCTTGCCCATTCTCTGAAGGATTCCGCACAGCGCGAAGCCGCAGCCGAGCGTGTCCCCGTCGGGGCTCCCGTGCATTAAAATAAGGAAATCGTCGTGAGCCCGTAGGAACTCTGCCGCCTCGTAAGCGTCAATTTTCATCGGACTCCTCCTTATCCTCGTCCTCCCCGTCCTGCTGAACAGGCTTGGGGAGATTTGCGATTATCTCGTCGATATGCATACTGTATTCAAGAGAATTATCGGGCAGGAATATCAGCTCGGGAATTTTCCTCACGCGTATGCGCGAGCTTATGCATTTCTTGAAATAGCCCGCTGCGGCGGTCATTCCCTCGACTGCCTTTGCGGTGCGCCCCTCCCCGCCCATGCAGGCGATCATCACCTTGCAGTAGGACAGGTCGCTCGTCACCTCGCAGTGAGTGACCGTAACGAAATTCTTTGCCACGCGCGGATCCTTAACGCCGCTTATCGCGGCGGAGATCTCGCGCTTTATATCCTCGTTGAGCCGTTTTATATTAAAGTTAGCCATGTTGAAAGCCTCCTTTATAAGGGGTGTTCCTTAGTCGCGGTATTCCTCCATAAGGTACGCCTCGAAGATGTCGCCCTCCTTGATGTCGGTGAACTTCTCAAGGCTGATACCGCATTCATAGCCTGCCGCAACTTCCTTTACGTCGTCCTTGAAGCGGCGCAGACCCGCGATCTTGTCGTCGCCGACAACTATACCGTCGCGGACGATACGAACCTGTCCGTTTCTTGCGACCTTGCCGTCCATTACATAGGAACCCGCAACAACGCCTACGTTGGTTATCTTGTATACCTGACGCACCTCTACCTTTCCGAGAGCAACCTCGCGGAACTTGGGCGCAAGCATTCCCTTCATAGCCGCGGTGATATCCTCGATCGCGTCGTAGATAACGCGGTACAGACGCACTTCCACGCCGTTGCGCTTCGCGCTCTCCTCGGCAGACGGGTGAGGTCTTACGTTGAAGCCTACTATGATAGCGCCCGAAGCCATTGCGAGCATAACGTCGCTCTCGCTTACCGCGCCGACGCCGCCGTGGATAACTCTTACGCGGACTTCCTCGTTGGTAAGCTTCTCGAGCGACTGCTTTACAGCCTCAACCGAGCCCTGAACGTCCGCCTTTACGATAATGGGCAGCTCCTTGACCTCACATAACTTACCTTGAGGCAATTCCCGACCACGTTATCAAGGGCAAGAGCAAGATT
>JBJFHP010000010.1:0-26385 GCA_051893715.1 Oscillospiraceae bacterium | reverse complement strand
GACTATATCAAGAACATGATCACCGGTGCTGCTCAGATGGACGGCGCTATCCTGATCGTTGCAGGTACAGACGGTCCTATGGCTCAGACAAGAGAGCACATTCTGCTTGCTCGTCAGGTTGGCGTTCCGAAGATTGTTGTATTTGTAAACAAGTGCGATGACGTTGACGACTGCACATACGATGAGACAACAGGCGAGTACAAGGATTCCGAAATGCTCGAGCTGGTTGAGATGGATATCCGCGACGAGCTGACCAAGAACGGCTTCGACGGCGACAACACTCCCGTTATCTTCGGTTCCGGCTACAAGGCTCTGAACTCCACCTCCACCGATCCCAACGCTCCCGAGTATCACTGCATCAAGGAGCTCATGGACGCTGTTGACGAGTATATTCCTACTCCCGACCGCAAGGAAGATCAGCCGTTCCTGATGCCTGTTGAGGATACTATGACCATCACAGGCCGTGGTACTGTTGCTACAGGCCGTGTAGAGCGTGGCGTTGTTAAGGTTAACGATACTGTTGAGATCACCGGTCTTACCGACGAGCCCAAGTCCACTGTTGTTACAGGTCTTGAGATGTTCAGAAAGACCCTTGACGAGGCTGTTGCAGGCTACAACATCGGTGCTCTGCTCCGTGGTATCACACGTCAGGATATCGAGCGTGGTCAGGTTCTCTGCAAGCCCGGTTCCATTCACCCCCACACCAAGTTCACCGGTCAGGTTTACGTCCTCAAGAAGGAAGAAGGCGGCCGTCATACTCCTTTCGTTTCCAACTACCGTCCTCAGTTCTTCTTCAGAACAACAGACGTTACAGGCGTAATCACTCTGCCTGCTGACAAGGAAATGTGCATGCCCGGCGATAATGTTGTAATGGACGTTGAGCTCATCACTCCTATCGCTATCGAGGAAGGTCTGCGTTTCGCTATCCGTGAGGGTGGCAGAACCGTAGGTTCCGGCGTTGTTACCAAGGTTAACGCATAATTGACCGTTGTAACGATCCACTCATAAATAAGACCGCTTCCCGTAAGGGGAGCGGTTTTTTCATGTGTTCATTTTCGGGTTGTCCGTCCGCCCGAGGAGGTAGTCGACGGATACGTTGTAGAAGTCGGCAAGGCGGATAAGGGTTTGGGTGGGAATGTCGTGTTCTCCCGTTTCGTAGTAGCTGTAGGTTCGTTGGGCTACGAATATGGCTTTGGCTACTTCGGTTTGGGATAAAAGCTCGCTCTCGCGGAGGTATTTCAGTCGGTACATAGGTTTCTCCAATCTTTGTTTTATAGTATTATTATACCGTAGAATAAAATGTGCTATTGACAACTAGCCTTTTTCATGCTATAATGCTATTAGAACAAAATATGCTAAAATGATTTGGAGGTTAGTTATGTATTGTAAATTTTGTGGAAATCAGCTCTGTGAGGGCGCGCGGTTTTGCGGAGTCTGCGGAAAAGAGCAGTCCGGCGTGGAAACGGTATCCGGTAATAACAACAAGGCAATAATTTGCTATTTGCTGTCGATTTTTGTAGAAATAATTGTTATGATAGCACCTTTTTTAAGCCTGATAAATATAGAATTTCACCTTACGGTGGGTATGTGGGGTGTGTATTCTGTTGAAAAAACTAATATGAGCCTTAGTGCGATTGGGATAATAGAAAATGTTTCAAAAGCACAAGCATTATCATATATGTCGGGTTCGTTTGATAACTACTTTGCCATTTTGTCTGGTGTATCTGTAATGATTCTTGCACAGGTTCTTGTTTCTGCGATGTATATGGTTGTTTATATTGCTTGCTATTCATATGATGGGAAAGGAAAAAATACTGCTGTATTTGGAAAAAATTTTGCAAGCTATTCTTCAATTCCGTCCATAATCAGCGCGATACTCGTTATTGCTCTGATGATTTTGGGCTCGCGCGGAACAAATGAGTATCAGGAATATATCAGCGTTACCCCCGCAATAGGCTCTGTTATTATAATATTGGGCTCAATTGCACATATTATAATTAACGCGAAATCAAAAGAATTAAGAAATGTTTATCAAATTCCACAACCTGTGCGGGCACCGGTCAATCTACAACCGGTAGTTAAAGAAAAGGACGTTTTAGGCAGGCTTAAAAGTCTGTCTACGGAGCGAATTGTCGACCGCCCATGGAACTGCGGCGACTGTGGCACGCTCAACAGCGCAAATACTATAAAGTGTGTCAACTGCGGAAAATATAAAGACTGATAAATACTTGTAATCCCCCGTATTATGTGATAAAATAATACGGGGTGATTTTATGCAAATTCCGTCCTACGCGGCGAACATTATTTCCGGGCTTGAAGCCGCCGGTCACGAGGCGTATATCGTCGGCGGCTGCGTCCGCGACAGCATAATGGGCATGACGCCGCATGACTACGACATAACCACAGCTGCGCTGCCGCAGGAAACAGAGCGCGTTTTCGAGGGCTGCCGAATTATCGAAACAGGCATAAAGCACGGCACGATAACCGTTCTCTCCGAGGGTCAGCCCGTTGAAATTACGACCTTCCGCGTCGACGGTCAGTACAAGGACGGACGCCACCCGCAGAGCGTGACATTCACCGCGAATATCCGCGACGACCTCTCCCGCCGCGACTTCACCATGAACGGCATTGCTTACAGCCCGACCCGCGGCAAGATCGACCCGTTCGGCGGCGAGGAGGACATCTCCCGCCGAATTATCCGCTGTATCGGCGACCCCGACAGGCGGTTCGGCGAGGACGCGCTGAGGATACTGCGCGCGCTGAGGTTCGCGTCGGTGCTCGGGTTTGAAATTGAAAATAAGACAGCGCAGTCCATTCGCAAAAACCGTTCCCTGCTGAAAAAGGTGTCCGCGGAGCGCATTCTGACCGAGCTGAAACGGCTTATCTGCGGGGAAAATGTGCTTGATGTGCTGCTCGGATTTCCCGAGGTGTTTTCGGAAATAATTCCGCAGCTTGCCCCCATGGTGGGGTATGAGCAGGGCTCGCGCTACCATAACAGCGACCTTTATACCCACACGGCGCGTGCAGTCGCGGCGGCATTGCCACAGCCCGCGCTGCGGCTTGCAATGCTGCTTCATGACACGGGAAAGCCCTCCTGCCGCAGCACCGACGAAAAAGGCGAGTGCCATTATTACGGCCACGCCGAAAAAAGCGCCGTTATCGCCGAGAACGTCCTGCGCGGGCTGAAATGCGACAACGCGCTGCGCGAGCGCGTCTGCGAAATAGTGAGGTTCCATGATATCCCGATCGACCTTTCCGCGAGGTATATTCGGCGGCAGCTGTCGCGCCACGGGCTTTCGGTGCTGACGGATATTTTCCGCGCGCATATCGCCGACGACAGCGCAAAGCAGCCGTTCTGCCGCGAGCGGATACCTGTCGCGGAGCAGGCGATAACGCTTGCCGAAAGGATAAGCGCGCAAATGCCCTGCGTTTCGCTAAGTCAGCTCGCGGTGCGGGGCGAGGACCTTCGGGAGATAGTCCCGCCGTCCCCCGAAATGGGTCAAATTCTGAATACGCTCCTCGGCGAGGTGATAGACGGCGCGCTGCCCAATGAGCGGAGCGCTCTCCTTGAAAGAGCACGGCAGCTTGCTTCAAAAAAATAAAGATTATCATTCAACTATTGTTTTTTGGATAATATTTGTGAAAATTGCCTATTGAAAACGATTTACTTTTGTTGTATTATATATATAAAGACTAATGTAATTACTGCGTGTTTCATGAGTGTGATGAAAAATCAAATTGTTAAAAGTCTGACAGTATGAGGTGAGCCTTTTGAATATTACGATAAAAGATGTTGCGAAAGCGGCAAATGTTTCCGTGGCAACGGTTTCGCGTGTGCTTAACAAAAAGACCAATGTGTCCGACGAGGCGGTGCAGGCGGTAAACCGCGCGGTAGAGCAGCTCGGTTACAGCCCGAATTTCCTCGGGCGTGACCTCCGCAAGAGCGAAACCAAGCGTATCCTCGCCATAATCGCGTCGACGGAGCAGAGCTTCTATTCGGAGGTTCTGCGCGGTATGCAGGACGCAGGCTACGCGCAGGGCTATGACGTCCTTATCGCGACAACGAGGGACGACCCCGAGCATGAAATGCACCTGCTCGGAATGCTGTTTTCAAAGGCAGTCGACGGCGCTGTGCTGCTTGCGCCGAAGCTTGACAGCGCGACGATATCGGAGCTTGCAAAGAAATATCAGCTCGCGATGTGCCTTGAGCGCCTTGACGGCTGCGAGATACTCTGCGTGACGATAGACAACGAGCGCGCCGGTTTTGACGCGACAACATACCTTATCCGCAAGGGAAGAAAGCGCATAGGGCTCATTACCACCAAGGCGAGAACGCAGTCCTCCATCGACCGCGAGAACGGTTACAGGCGCGCGCTTTCCGAGGCGGGGATACCGTATGATGAAAACCTCGTATATTACGGCGGCTATGATGTTGAAACGGGAACGGCGGGCTGCGAGGTGCTGATGCAGCTTGAGGACAAGCCCGACGCTATTTTCTCGATATCCGATACCATTTCCATCGGCGCGATGACCTACGCGCTGCGCCGCGGAATAACCATCGGAAAGGAGCTTATGTTCTTCGGGTTTGACAACATTGCGTACTCGCATATGTTCATTCCGCGCCTTTCAACGGTGGAGCAGCCCTGCTACCTGCAAGGCAAGACCGTTATCGAAAAGCTTATTGAGAACATGAGATCCGATACCAAGGATAAATCAACGTATATGCTGCCGCATTCGCTTATTTTAAGAGAATCCACGGGAGATTGACAAGGTGCAAGCCGCCCGAAAAAATGGGCGGCTTTTCTTATTCAACGGCTCGTCAACCGTTTCCGAACAGCCCCGAAAGCCATTCGTACAGCGCAAATCTGACCTTTATCTTAACGGGCTGCTCAAAATCCGAGGGAATGCTTTCCAATTCCTCGGCGCTCAGCGGCTCCGACACGGCAGGCAGGCACAGCGACGGGAATATCACGCACCACCAATTGTGCCCCTCTCCGCTTCCGAGGGTTATCCGCAGCGCGGTGTAGTTCCCCGCGGGGAGGATAACGCGGTCGTATTCGCGGGTCGTGAAGTACATTTCGACAAGCTCGGCGCGGGCGGAATATCCGACGCCGCGCTCCGCAAGAAATTCGCGGCAGTCCGCCTCGATTTCGGGGAGAAGCCCGCCGACGGTGTTTTTCGCCTCGTCAAGCGAACCGCAGCCCGACAGCGCAGCGCCGTATTTTTCGAGCAGGAAATCGCGCAGCGCAAGCTTTATCCGCTGATCCTCGTCGCTGTCGGAGTTGGCGGGGATATGCAGCCGAAGCACCTCGGAGGGTATTTCCTCGCATTCCCGCGAGAACGCGGAAAAGCTCCCGAGTATGACCGACGCGGCTATTCCAGCCGCCATTGCAAGCGTGAGCGCACAGTTTCTTAATTTCATTTTATTACCTCCGTATGTATTTTCTGCCAATATTATTGGAGCAATTTGTGTATTTAATCAACCCGAAAGGAGCTATCCATGAAAAAAAGTATCCTTGCGTTAACGCTGTCGCTGCTGCTTCTGACGGGCTGCGGCGGGAATGATTTGTCGCAGTCCGACGTATCGGGGAATATTTCCGACGGAACACACGGCACGGTTGCCGATACCGAAACAGAGCCCGCGGAAAGTGTTTCGGGGGGGGATATTTCGGGCGGCGTTTCCGATGGGAATGTTCCCGCCGAAAGCGTTTCGGGCGGGAAAATTTCGGGAGATGGAGTTCCCGATGGGAATGTTCCCGCCGAAACCGTTTCGGACGGGACTTCTTCGGCGGACACGGCTGTATCCAACGTCGGCGGGGTGGTGCTTGCCGACCCGGAATATAAGAAGCTTAAAGAAATGATAACCTTTGACGGGGAATTTGTGACGCTTGCGGATATCGGCGCAAAAGTCACCGAAACAGTGCCGAAGGAGCATTTGTCGGACGGTTCCTCGGAAAGCGATGTTTATTTTACGAACATTGGCGCACAGGACGAGTGCGTCTATTTTCAGATCTATGATTATTCCGACCCCGATAATGCCGCACCCTGCGTTGTCGAATACAACGCCGAAACCGCCGCTTACACCACCGTGTGGAAAGGACAGGTGTCCTATATCGTTTATGCCGACAAGGACTTCATAATTTACGTTGCGGACGGCAATTCCCGCATATACTGCCGCGGCGAGGACAAGGACCTTGCCATGCCGGATAAGTATGTCGGACAGCGTGTTTTCCGCATGGGAAAGAGCCTTTTCTTCAATTATAACGAACAAATATACGACGAGGCGAACGACCGCACAATAAGCGTGGATTATGTCTGCCGCTTCGCGCCGCTGTCCGATTACTGTTCTATCGTTTATGACAACGGCTGTCTTTACGGGGCTAGCGAAAAAGGAATGTGCCTTGGTATCAACGGCTCGGTATGCTACGCCAACCCCATATACGACCCGAATGTCATGGGGGAATACCCTTTCGGAGCGGCGGCGATGGATATGGCGGGAGTATACCCGACCTACACCGTCCTGTGGAACACCGACGCGCTCGGCGACAAATACGAGGTGGGCTATTACCCGCACTACCTTGTCCGCAAGACGCTGCTGAGGACGCAGTATAACACGAATCTGTACGCCACGGCGGTGACGGAGGAAAAGGCGGCGGTTACGCTGCTTCAGGGAAAGGATCAGAAATATTTCTGCGCGGCGGTAATTGACAGCGTTAACAAAAAAGCGGCGCTGCTTGACTCGGAACTGTTTTATGAATATCTTGACATTTATTCAAGCGGCAGCTATGTGCATATCCTGTCATATAACAAAGGCTTTGACATTACGATGACCACGATAAAAACCGCGGATATGGGGGAATAATATTACGGTGTGCAAAGCCACGCGGGCAGTATTGCGGAATTATTCGGTACTGTCGGTAAAACACGGATAAAACGCGGTTAAATTACGAAAAATATCTTGAAATATTATCGCGTATGCTGTATAATGATAATAGCGGTGTAATTTCACCGCAGGAAAAAGAGGAAAAAGCGGGCTTCCTCCCGCACAGGAAAGGACGATATTATGCCCCTTGAAGAGATAAACAGAGAGTTTTCCTTCCCGCTTCAGAAGCTGGTCGACGAGTTCCGTTTAGAGGTGCTCTATATGCCCGAGAACGGCGGGAACACCCTCATATCAAATAACGACACGAACCGCCCCGGGCTTCAGTTCGCGGGCTTTTATGAATACTTTGACAACAAGCGCATTCAGGTGCTCGGAAAAATGGAATATGCCTATCTTTCGGGACTTGACGCAGAGTTAAGAAGAAAGCGTATAGAGGATCTGTTAAGCTACCGTTTCCCCGCGCTCATCATCTCAAGAAACCTTGATGTTTTCCCGGAAATGCTGGAGCTTGCGCCGAAGTACGGGATTCCGATACTGAGGAGCGAGGAGAGCACCTCTGTCCTGATGTCAAAGCTGGTTGCGTTCCTCAATTTACAGCTTGCTCCGAGGATAACCCGCCACGGCGTTCTTATTGAGATATACGGCGAGGGCGTTCTCATTCTCGGCGAGAGCGGCGTCGGAAAGAGTGAAACGGCGATAGAGCTTGTTAAGCGCGGTCACCGCCTTATCGCAGACGACGCCGTTGAGATAAAAAAGGCGAGCAACATCACCCTCGTGGGAAGCTCTCCTGACAATATCAGACACTTCCTGGAGCTGCGCGGTATCGGCATTGTCAACGCGCGTCAGCTGTTCGGTATCGGCGCTGTCAAGATGTCCGAGAAGATCGACCTTGTTGTTGAGATGGAGCTCTGGAACCCCGAAAAGACCTACGACCGCATGGGCGTTGACACACATTTTATGACGATACTCGGCGTAAAGGTGCCGCTGCTCAATATCCCCGTAAAGCCCGGACGTAATCTCGCGGTAATTCTTGAAGTCGCGGCGATGAACAACCGACAGAAGAAGATGGGCTACAACGCGGCGAAGGATCTGCTCGCACAGCTCGGCATAGATTCGGACAGTCAGGAAATAATGTCCGACCTCAATATCTGATAAACGAAAGGAAACGACGAACTAATGTACAACATTGGCATTGACCTCGGAGGGACAAATATCAAGGTAGGTCTTGTAGACGAGGAATACAACATTATCGCAAAGGCGACGGCAAAGACCGACCTTCCCCGACCCGCAGAGGCGATATGCGGCTCGATAGTTGAAACCGTCTGGGAGGTGTTAAATCAGGCAAAGGTAACGATAGGCGAGGTAAACTCTATCGGTATCGGCACTCCCGGCACAGCCAACAGAAACAGCGGCATCGTTCTGTATTCCTGCAACCTCGGCTTTAAGAACACCGACCTGCGCTCCATCATCAAGGGAAAGCTCGGCAAGGAAGTTTATGTCGAGAACGACGCAAACGCGGCGGCGTTCGGCGAGGTGCTCGCGGGCGCGGGCAAGGGCTACAAGGACGTTGTTGTCGTAACGCTCGGCACGGGCGTCGGCGGCGGCATTATCATTGACGGCAAGATATACACAGGCTTCAATTTCTGCGGCGCGGAGCTCGGTCATACTGTTATTCATTACGGCGGCAGACAGTGCGGCTGCGGCAGAAGGGGCTGCTTTGAGGCGTATTCCTCCGCGACAGCGCTTATCAACATGACAAAGGAGGGCATGGAGGCTGATCCCAACAGCAAGATGTGGGAGATAGCGGGCTCTCTTGACGGCGTTGACGGAAAGACGGCGTTCGACGGCTGGAGAGCGGGCGACGCTGCCGCAAGCGCTGTCGTTGATATGTACATAGAATACCTCGGCTGCGGTCTTACGAATATCGTAAACACGTTCCAGCCCGAAATGCTGCTTATCGGCGGCGGTATCTGCAAGGAGGGCGAAAACCTCACAAAGCCGCTCGAGAAGATACTCGCGCGCGACAGCTACTGCATTGACCCCGAAAGAAGCACAAAGCTTGACATCGCGAAGCTCGGAAATGACGCGGGAATAATCGGCGCGGCATATCTATATACTATTGCAGAGTGATAATTCATCGGGTCTGATACTTATGGGGGACGGAATTTTTCGTCCCCGTTTGTCGGTAAAACAACACCAACGGAGGGAAATGCCTTGAACTATTCCGCAATTGAAACGATATGCAGGGAGAGCGGCTCCCCGTGCGTGCGCGGCTGCGCTGTTGCGCCGTACACTTCCATGAAGATAGGCGGGGAATGCGACCTGTTCTGCGAGCCGTGCGGCGAGGACGCGCTGCGCGCCGTATTGCGCGCCTGCCGCAGCGAGGGCATACCGTATTTCATTCTCGGCAGGGGCAGCAATGTCCTTTTCAGCGGGAACGGCTTCCGCGGCTGCATTGTCCATATCGGGAAAATGCTCGGCGGCATTTCCGCCGACGGCGACATTGTTACCGCGGGCGCGGGCGAGAGCCTTTCGGCGGTTTGTCTTGCGGCGCTTGAACAGGGGCTTTCGGGCATGGAATTTGCCTACGGCATACCCGGCTCGGTGGGCGGCGCGCTGTATATGAACGCGGGGGCTTACGGCGGGGAAATGAAGGACGTCGTGACGTCCTGCCGCTGTATCCGCGCGGACGGGAGCATTGCGGACATTCCCGCGCAGGAGATGAAGCTGCGCTACCGCGGGAGCATTTTCTCCGAGGGCGGCTATGTTATCCTTTCGGTGAGCTTCAAGCTCCGCAAGGGCGACAGGGAGGCAATAAAGGCGCGCATGGACGACCTCATGAACCGCCGCCGCGACAAGCAGCCGCTTGAATACCCCTCCTGCGGGAGCACGTTCAAGCGGCCCGAGGGCTATTTTGCCGCCGCGCTTATCGAGGAATGCGGGCTGAAGGGCTGTTCCGTCGGCGGCGCACAGGTGAGCGAAAAACACAGCGGATTTGTTATAAATAAAGGCGGCGCGACCTATGAGGACGTGACCGCGCTGGTGGAACACATAAAGAAAACTGTTCTGGAGCGTAAGGGCGTTGCGCTGGAATGCGAAATGCTCATTGTCCCCGAAAGGGCGGAACAGACAGGAGCGTCTGAATAATATGGAATTTGTTATAGTAACGGGTATGTCGGGCTCGGGCAAGTCCTCCGCAGTCAAGGTGCTGGAGGACATCGGCTTTTTCTGTATCGACAATATGCCGCCGCAGCTTATCCCCAATTTCGCGGCAATGTGCAACGAAAACAGCGAGATATCCCGCGTGGCGATAGTAACGGATATACGCGGCGGCGCGATGTTCTTCAAGCTCGGCGAATGTATCTCCAAGCTTCACATCGCGGGGATAAACGTTAAGGTGCTGTATCTCGAGGCGAACAAGGAAACGCTGATGAAGCGCTACAAGGAAACGCGCCGCAAGCACCCGCTGGACGAGATATCGGGCGGCGACCTTTCAAAGGCAATCGACGCGGAGGCGGAGCTTCTCAGCGAGATACGCGAGAACGCGGATTACATCGTGGACAGCTCGCTGTTAAGCACCGGACAGCTCAAGGAGCAGATAGCGGAGCTTTTCATGGACAAGCCCACCGACCGCATGATAGTCAGCTGCATGAGCTTCGGGTTCAAATACGGCGTGCCGGGCGAGGCGGACCTTGTGTTTGACGTGCGCTGCCTGCCAAATCCGTTTTACATACCCGAGCTGAAAAAGAAAACGGGGCTGGACAAAGAGGTGCGGGATTACGTCATGAGCTTTGAGCAGTCGCAGACGCTGGAGGCAAAGCTGCGCGACCTTATCGGCTTCCTTATCCCGTGCTATCTCGGCGAGGGGAAAAGCCGCCTTGTTATCGCGTTCGGCTGCACGGGCGGGAAGCACAGGAGCATTACCTTTGCGGAAAGAATGGCTGAATACCTTTCGGAAAAGGAATGCAACGTGAGAACGCTTCACAGGGATATTGATAAAAACTGACCGCTGCGGCGGGAAAGGCGGTGTTTCCGTGTCATTTTCATCCGAGATAAAAAAGGAGCTTTGCTCCGTTAAGGATATGGGCGGCGGAGAGATGGCTGCGATGCTTTACGGAATGCTTTTCGCGGGGCGGACTGCCGACGGCAGACCGGTTGTCCAGACGGAAAACGCCGACCTTATCGCGGCGGCGCGGAGCCTTTCGGAGGAGGTTTTCCCCGAAACGAAGCACGCAACAACCCGCCTTGTCAGAAACGGCGGCTCGCTTTATACCTTTTCGGTTAAGAGCGGGGCGGGGCACGTTGCGGAGCGCTTCGGCGACTTTTCGGAGATAAATACCGCCGTTGTTTCGGGCAACGACGAGGAGAGCGGCGCGTTTCTGCGCGGCGTTTTCGTGTCCTGCGGCTCGGTCACCGACCCGAACAAGGAATACCACCTTGAGCTTGTCCTACCCGACAGCGGGCGCGCGGAGCAGCTGTACAGCTTTATAAGAGAGCACGGAATGTCGTTCAAGCTGACGCGCAGGCGCGGGAGCACGGTGCTTTACGCAAAGGAGAGCGAGCTTATCGAGGACTTCCTGACCTATATCGGCGCGGGGCTGCGTTCTCTTGAGATAATGCAGATAAAGATAGAAAAGGACCTGCGCAACCGCGCTAACCGCACCGTTAACTGCGACAGCGCGAACCTTGACAAGACGGTCGCCGCCTCGGGAAAGAGCTGCCGCGACATTGAGCTGATAATCAACACGATCGGCGCGGACAAGCTGTCGCCCGACCTGCGCGAAACCGCTCTGATAAGGCTGAACAACCGCGAAAGCTCGCTCGGCGAGCTGTGCCGAATGTTCGAAAAGCCGATAAGCCGAAGCGGGCTCAATCACCGCCTGAAAAAGCTATCCTCTATCGCCGACGAGATACGGCAGGAAAAAGAAAAACAGAAATGACCTTCATCTGAACAAAGGGACATCAAGGGGCAAGACAATGAAAGATAAAACGGAAATTAAAGCCGCGCTGAAAGCGGCGTTTCCTTACACCCTGCCCATAATGGCGGGGTTTTTGTTTCTCGGCGCGGCATACGGGATATACGCGCGCACAGAGGGGCTTGCCGCCGCATATCCGATACTTATGGCGGCGGTGATATTTGCGGGATCGCTTGAGTTTGTGGCGGTGGATATGCTGACGGGCGGGGTTTTCGACCCGATAAACGCGCTCGTTATGACAATAATGGTCAACGCGCGGCATTTGTTTTACGGGATATCCATGCTGGAGAAATACCGCGCGGCGGGGAAAAAGCGGTGGTATCTCATCTTCGGAATGTGCGACGAAAGCTTCTCGATAAACTGCACCGCACAGCCGCCCGCGGGTATCGACCGCAGCTGGTTTTATTTCTGGGTGACGCTGTTAAATCAGGTGTATTGGGTCAGCGGGGCGGCGCTCGGCGCGCTCGCGGGCGGGTTCATCAATATTGACCTGCCGGGGCTGGACTTCGTTATGACGGCGCTTATGGTGGTAATTTTCCTTGATAATTGGCTCAAGGAAAAGCAGCATTTCAGCTCGCTTATCGGGCTTGGCGTATCGCTGCTGTGTCTGCTGATATTCGGCAGCGGAAGCTTCATTATCCCGTCAATGGCGGTAATGCTTATCGTGCTGACCCTGTTCAGAAAGCCGATAGAAAAGGCGGCGGACGCTGCCTCCGAAAAGGAGGCGCAGCCATGACGCAGGTACAGATGATAATTACTATTGCGATGTGCGTTATCGGGACAATGCTCACAAGGTTCCTGCCGTTTGTCGTATTTCCGTCGGGTAAGCCCGTGCCGAAATATGTGCAGTATCTCGGCAAGGCGCTGCCCGGGGCGGCGCTGGGGCTGCTTGTGATATACTGCTTTAAGGGCGTGGATATCCTTTCGGGCTCGCACGGGCTGCCCGAGCTTATTTCCCTTGCTGTGATAACCGTGCTGCACCTGTGGCGGCGGAATATGCTGCTGTCCATCGGCGCGGGCACGGCGGCGTATATGCTGCTTGTGAATTTTGTGTTTAAATGACAAAACGCACAGACTGAAAAGCCTGTGCGGCAGACTGTCGATAAACCCTGAAAACAGTGTTTATCTAAATGAATAATGAATAGAGAATAGTGAATAATGAATAATTTTGGTGTGCCCTGCGGGCACGGATTTTAAAAAGGGCGGTACAATCACTTTTTTTATAACAATCGGCGTAGCCGATACCGCCATTATTCATTCTTCGTTATTCATTATTCAATATTCATTTATTGTCGAAAAGACTTTTTCGACAAGCTGTAACGCACAGATTGAAAAGCCTGTGCGTTTGAAGCGTTATTCCTTTATATGAATGACCTCGACGGGGCACCCGACTGCCGCGTCCCTGACCTGAATTTCAAATCCGTCGGGGCTTTTATAGGTTTCGGACAGCCCGTCGTCCGCCATGCGGAAAACCTCCGGGCAGATCTCCGCGCACATTCCGCAGCCTATGCAGCCCTCGCGGTCGATATTCACTTTCATAACTGCACCTCCCATTCAACGGTATTATTTGCGGGAGGTGGGGGGAATATTCGGTCAGCGAATGAAATTCGTGCGGATAACGGGCTCGGGCTCGGGGAAGCTTATTCCCGCAGCCTTTCCCGCTTCGATACAGCGCAGCAGCCACGCCATATTGCGCGCCAGCGTGCGCATGGTCTGCAGCCCCTCCTCGTCCTTCAGGACGTCCTCGGGGCGGCTTCCGTGCACCTGATTCCAATACTGCGAGGACACTATCGGCATACAGTTTATCGTGAAATATTTGTTGAGCTGATCGAACGCCGCCGACGCGCCGCCTCTGCGGCAGCTGACGATATTCGCGGCGGGTTTTCCCTTCATTGCCTTGCCGCAGGAATAGAACGCCCTGTCCATAAAGGAAGTTATCGCGCCGCTTGCCGCCGCGTAATGAACGGGCGAGCCGAAAATAAAGCCGTCGGCGCTTTCCGCTTTCTGCCTGAACTCGTTCACGCAGTCGTCAACAAAGCATCTGCCGAGCTTAGCGCAGGCGCCGCAGCCGATACAGCCCGCAACGGGCTTGTTGCCTACCCAGAATATTTCGGATTCGATCCCGCATTCACCGAGCGTTTTTTCGATCTCCTTCAGCGCGGTGTATGTACAGCCGTGCTCGTGCGGGCTTCCGTTTACCAACATAACTTTCATATCATTTACCTCCGTTTTGCCGCAGTTTTAACTGCTATATATATTATATTACATGAAGTTCACACAAAGTCAAGTGCCGACGGTGAATTTTCATCATTTTTTCAGAAAGAGAAGGAACAAAAAAGTGGAGAAAAAACTGACAAAGACATGGGTCGTCGTATTGCTGGCGATGGTTTGCTGTATGCTGTGGGGGAGCGCGTTCCCCGTGATAAAGCTGGGTTACGCGGAGTTTTGCATTGACGGCGGCGACACCGCGTCGCAGATATTGTTCGCGGGCTGCCGCTTTTTCCTTGCGGGGATACTTGCGTGGATATTCGGGAGCATTGCCGCAAAAAAGCCGCTGCTCCCGAAAAAGCGCTCGATAAAGAAAATAGCGCTGCTCGCGCTGTTTCAGACGGTATTGCAGTATATGTTCTTTTATATGGGACTTGCGCATTGCTCGGGCGTTAAATCCTCCGTTATCGACGGCACGAGCGCGTTTGTGTGCGTGCTGCTTTCGGCGCTTGTTTTCCGTATGGAGAAGCTGACCGCCGCGAAGGTGATCGGGTGCGTCCTCGGCGTTGCGGGGATAGTTGTCGTTAACCTCGGCGGCGAAATGGGCGGCGGCTTTGCGCTCAACGGAGAGGGCTTTATCTTCATTTCAATGCTCTCCTATGCAATGTCGACTATCCTTATCCGCCGCTTCACCGCCGACGGCGACGACCCCGTTATGCTTTCCGCGATACAGTTCGTTGTCGGCGGAGCGTTCATGATCGCGGCGGGGCTGCTCCTCGGCGGCAGGCTCACCGTGCTTACTCCCGCGGGCGCAGGGCTGCTGCTGTATCTCGGCGCGCTTTCGGCGGTGGCATATTCGCTGTGGTCGCTGCTGCTGAAATATAACCCCGTGAGCAAGGTGGCGGTGTTCGGCTTTATGACGCCGATTTGCGGCGTGCTGCTGTCCGCGCTTTTCCTCGGGGAAACAAAGCAGGCGTTCAGCATAAACGCGCTCGCAGCGCTGGTGCTTGTCTGCGCGGGAATATATATCGTTAACCGAAAGCAGAAGAATGAAGCCTGAATTTGTGCATATTTAACGAAAATATTATATACTTTTTCTCTGTTTGATGTTGAAATTTTACTATATTCACCTTGATTTCTTTGAAAAAATATTGTATAATTATTATAAAATAAGCATTAACCATTCAAAGGAGATAAAGCCATGGATTTAGAACACCTTACTCTTTTAGACGTAATAGACAGAAGCACGCTCCAGTCGCTTCAGGACGCATTTTCCGACGCAACGGGAATGGCTGCCCTCGCAACGGACGACACAGGCGCGGTCACCCATCTCAGCAACCCGACGGATTTCTGCATGAAATACACCAGAAAGTCCCCCATAGGCTGCGAGCGCTGCAACAAGTGCGACCTGCAGGGCGGCGCGGAAGCCTCCAGAACGGGCAGACCGTCGGTGTACTACTGCCACGGCGGGCTTGTTGACTTCGCCGCACCCATTATCGTAAACGGAAAGCATATCGGTTCGCTTATCGGCGGTCAGGTGCTCACCGAGGAGCCCGACGAAAACAAATTCCGTAGGATCGCTGCCGAGATCGGCGTTGACCCCGACGACTACATTGCCGCTCTCCGCAAGGTGAAGATTGTCCCCAAGGAAAAGGTTGACGCGGCGGCAAATCTGCTGTATCAGATGGCGAACGCGCTTTCTATGGCGGGGTATCAGCACGCTCTCGCGCTGGAGAAGATGGAGAGCGAAAAGGCGGACGCGGAAAACCTCAACAAGACAGTCGCTGCCATCGTCGAAAAAATCGCCAATGTTGACAAGTCTATCAAGGCTCTTGAGGACAGCTTCTCAACGATAAAGGACGCTGCCGCCGCTTCCGCAAAGGCGGTCGACAACACCGACGGCATTGTCAAGACCATAGAGAACGCTTCCACGCAGCTCACGCTTATCGGCTTTAACGCGTCGATCGAGGCGAAGCGCGCGGGCGCGGCGGGCGCAGGCTTCAACGTTATCGCGCAGGAGGTCCGCACGCTTGCCGACAAGAACACGAAGCAGGCGGGCGAGATCGAAAACACGCTCAACGGCATAAAGAAAGCTATGAACGATATCAACAACCAGATAAAGGCTGTTTACGCGGGAATTGAAAAGACCGCCGCCGAGATAGAGTCGCTTTCCGCACTGGTTCAGAACTCGGGCGGCAATTCCGCAAAGTGATCCAAACACAGATAAATAAAGGCGCAGAGCCTTAAAAAGATAAAAGCTACATATCAGAAAGGATAATCATTTATGGCAAACCGTTTTATTCTCAATGAAACCTCCTACCATGGCAAGGGCGCTATCTCCGCTGTTGCGGACGAGGCGAAGAACAGGGGCTTCAAAAAGGCATTCGTATGCTCCGACCCCGATCTTATCAAGTTCGGCGTTACCAAGAAGGTAACAGACGTGCTTGACGCGGCTTCTCTGCCCTATGAGCTGTATTCCGACATCAAGCCCAATCCCACCATACAGAACGTTCAGCACGGCGTTGAGGAGTTCAAGAAGAGCGGCGCGGATTACATAGTAGCTATCGGCGGCGGTTCCTCCATGGATACCGCAAAGGCGATCGGCATTATCATCAACAACCCCGAGTTCGCGGACGTAAGAAGCCTTGAGGGCGTTGCCCCCACAAAGAAGCCCTGCGTTCCGATAATCGCCGTTCCCACCACCGCAGGCACGGCTGCCGAGGTAACCATAAACTACGTTATCACCGACGCGGAAAAGGACAGAAAGATGGTCTGCGTTGACCCGCACGATATCCCGATCGTTGCTGTCGTTGACCCCGACATGATGAGCAGTATGCCCAAGGGACTTACCGCCGCAACAGGCATGGACGCGCTGACACACGCTATCGAGGGCTACATCACAAAGGGCGCATGGACGCTGTCCGATATGTTCCACCTCAAGGCTATCGAGATAATCGCTTCTTCGCTGCGCGGCGCGGTTGAGAACACCGAAGAGGGGCGCGAGGGCATGGCTCTCGGTCAGTACGTTGCGGGCATGGGCTTCTCCAATGTTGGTCTTGGTATAGTTCACTCCATGGCACACCCGCTCGGCGCGCTGTATGACACTCCCCACGGTATCGCGAACGCGATAATCCTCCCGACGGTTATGGAGTACAATGCTCCCATGACAGGCGAGAAGTACCGCGACATCGCTAAGGCAATGGGCGTAAAGGGCACCGAGAACATGACGCAGGAGGAATACAGAAAGGCAGCCGTTGACGCTGTTAAGCAGCTTGCTGCCGATGTTGGTATCCCCGCAAACCTCAAGGATATCGTAAAGGCAGAGGATATTCCTTTCCTCGCACAGTCCGCTTACGACGACGCTTGCCGTCCCGGAAACCCGAGAGATACCTCCGTTGAGGAGATCACCGAGCTTTACAAGAGCCTTATCTGATAATATTGTCACAGAATAACAGCAGCCGTCGGATTTCGTTCCGGCGGCTGTTTGGTTTGTCGAAAAAGTCTTTTCGCCAAAAAAATGAATATTGAAGAATGAATAACGAAGAATGAATAATAGCGGTATCGGCTTCGCCGATTGTTTTAAAAACCGTGCCCGCAGGGCATACCAAAATTATTCATTATTCTCTATTCTCTATTCATTATTCATTAAGATAAACACTGTTTTTAAGGTTTATCAACAGTCTGAGCAGCCGCCGGTTACAATGCCGGCGGCTGTTTTGTTATTCCTTGTTTTCGGGCAGAGCGCTGTTTTCGCTGTTTTCGGGGGGAACTCCCGCGCCATCATCGGCGGGAGGCTGCCTGAATTTTATTTTGGTGAGCTTTCGTATGCGCGACCAGATGAACGCAAGCCCGACGAGCACGAGCTCGGGGATAGTCTGCCACAGCCTTGACACAACGGAGATGACGAGCGCATATTCCATAGGCATTATCTGCGCCAGTCCCCACGTCATTATTCCCTCTCTTACGCCAAGTCCGCTCGGCGCGAATATCGCGAGGATACCCATTATCGCCGAAACGCCCCATATTCCCGCGCAGTAGAGCATCTGCGAAAGCTGAATGTCGGGGTAAATCGACTGCGTGAGGATAAAGAACCCGACGCCTACAATGAGCCAGTTTGCGATGAAAAGCAGTACCACCTTCAACATCTGCGAATACTTCATAGGGATCATGAGATCCTTTTTGAACAGCTTGCCGATAAGCTTCAGGATAAAGTTGATGATCTTCGGGTGAATGCACACGAAAAACGCTACAATAAGCGCTATCGTTATCCATTTGTAATTCTCAAGCAGCTCGTTCGGGAAGAACAGCAGCGACACGATAAACAGCATAGCCGCGCCGAGCAGCGTGCAGATGTTCTCAATAAAGAAGCAGACCGTCACCTTTGGCAGCGGCGCGTCCTCCTCCTTGTAATAGGTGAGCCGCGCGGCGAGCATGAATACCTTTCCGGGGATATATTTGCCAAGAATGGAATAGAGGTAACTCGTGACCGCCTTTTCGTATTTTATCGAGCAGCCGTTTATCATTGTGATGTAGTGCCACAGCGACGCCAGCGTTATCTTGTAAATGAAATAGAACAGCATGGAGAAGATGAATACTCCCCAGTTTACGCCCTCTATTTTGGAAAAATCCTCGCGGTTCTTCCGGAAATACCACGCGAGAAACACGACGACAAGCACGCCGAACGCTATCTTGCACGCCTTTAATATTTTTTGTTTGTTGACCTTTATTTTCATGTTCACCGCCTCAGAAGCTCAGCAGAACGCGGATAAAGCACATATAGTAATACACGAACCACGTCGGCAGTTTTTCGAGCTTTTCAAGCTTTTCCTCGCTGAATTTCATGTTGCGCCAGCCGAGCCTGAATGCAAGGCGGTGGTTCCAACGGCACTTCCCGCTGACATCGACGTTGAGCGCCTTGCCCTGCTTTCGGAACAGCTCCTGCTTTGCCTTGGCGCAGTTCCACTTGAATACGAGAGCTCGCTTCTGCGAGCGGAGCATACGCTCGTCGTCAAGCTTTGCGTCAACTATTGCGCCCGCTTGTACGGCGGAGCGGTACATTTCAAGCGCCCGCTGCGTGCGGATAACGCAGCTTGTGTGCTTTATCGGGTTCTTTTTCATTTCCTTGAGCCAGATATCGCCGAAGCTGATATCCGCGGCGTAGCCGTACTGATCCTGACATACCATGCAGCTTTCGCGGCTGAAAAAGTACGCGTTTTTATAGGCACATATCGTTTTGGGGTAGGAAAGGGTCTTTTCGCTGCCATCGGCGTATTTCACGGTGGAAAGCCCGCGCCAGTGACCGCGCCGGTAATACAGCCGCACCGCGCCGTCAAGGGATATTTTCTTTTTCCTCAGCGGAACGAGCGTCGCGTTTTCGTGGTGACTGCCCGAGCAGTAAAGCCCCAGCTTCAGCACGACCTTTTCTTTCAGCGCGGGCTTGTGCTCGAGAATATTGTCGAACGCCCTCATCTGACACGGAACGAGCACCACGGCAAGCCTGCCCTTGAAATCCTCCAGCATTTTAGTGTGCTGTAACAGCGGCATTGACATATACACCGACGAAGAAGCCTCGCGGAGCTGCTCGGGCGTTGTCGCGATGTAGGACTTGTAGCCGAGCTTGCCGTCCTTTATTTCGCTGCGGGTGACCCATGCGCCGTCTATCTGCCCGCTTTCAAGCAGGTGGCACAGCAGCGCGGTGATCATTCCGCCCGAGGCTGCGTTGGCGCGTATCGTTTCGTCAGCGGCGTAACCCATGCGGCAGCAGAGGTGCTCGCCGATGTATTTGTCGGGGTCGTTGAAATCGAGGAGCTTTACCTTTTTCGGTTTTTCCATCACCTTGTCGATAACGGCGCTTATCTCGCGGATATTGTCGCGGGAGCTTTCGAGTACATCGGGCAGCGCAGCGCGTATCTGTTTGCGGATATTGTCGCTTTCGGAGATAAAGCCGATAAATTTTTCCTTGAGCTTGTCAAGGTCAAGCTGCGAGAAATCCACCGCGTATTCGCCCAGCCCGAACATATCAAGCACTTCCTTGTACTTGTGGCTCCAGCCGATAAGCAGCGTAGGGACGCATTTTTCGAGAGCGCCTATCATTGCGTGGAAGCGGCTCGCAACCAGCGCGTCGCAGCGGGAGATAAGCTCGCGTATCTCCTCGGGGGACATTTCGCGCGGGTACCACCGCACCGCAGCCTTGTCGCGCACCGCGTCATATACCTCGCCGCAGATGAGCAGGTCGTTGTTGCGGGGCTTAACGCTGCCCTCGCGGGCGGCGTTGGCGATTATGAGGACGTTGTAGTCCTTTTCGTTGAGCCAGTTTATAAAGTGGGTCATTATCCCCTTGTAATCCTTGCCGAGCTTTTCGCACTTGCCCTGAACAACGCTTGAAATTGACAGCGCAATAACGCGCTTTCTGTAGAAATTGTCCTCCCCGCAAAGCTTGTCTACCTTTTCCGTCCAATACTCGCTGTCGGGCATGGAGAACGCTCCGTCGGCGCAGAGCTTGACGTTTTTGGTTATTCCTATCGACGCAAGGTTATCCTGCGTAATTTTTCCGCGCGCGCAGATAAGCTTTATCTTCGGGAGTATCCATTTCGCGAGGAATTTGTTCCACGGGTTTTTGAAGGTGCCGAGCGCCTGCGAATATTTCACCACGGGAACTCCGCACAGCATAGGCACCGCCGCGCAGACGAACGCGTATGTATTCATGACGAAGCCGCGGCTGTCCACAAAGGATATTCCCGCCTCGTCGATAACGAGGTCGCACTGCGAATATGCCTTGATTATCTTGTCCTTTTTAAGCAGCTTTCCGAAAAACGGGACGAACCGCAGGAAGCTGTACAGTATCGCGAGCGGGAAAGACAGGAAAAGCAGCCGCTCGGGCTTGGCGTTTACGACTTTTATATTGTCGTATTTCTCGGGCATTTCGGCGATAAGCCGCCTGTCCGCAGACGGGTATGTTGACATTAAGAAAATGTTCAGCCGCTCGCCGTATTTTTCGCGCAGCTGCTTTATGCTGCTCTGGAGCATGGCTGCCGCGCCCTTGTTACCGCTGAAGCAGGCGGCTGTTATTGCGATGTTTACCGATCTCATTTGATAATCATTCCTTTAGCTTGATTTGGGTGTTTTCTTGACTTTTATCCTGAAATGCCTGCCGCACTTTCTTGCGAGAAGATCTCTGAGCTGCATGGGCGTTCCGCGCAGGAACTGGGTCTTGTCGCAGATTATGGTTTCGGCGCGCTTTCCGTTTTCGTCGACGGGGAAGAGGTAGAAGCTGTGAGCGCATTCAACCGCCTGCGTTATACGGCTGTACGGCAGGGAAAGGCGCGCTGCCTCGGTATCGTCGGCGGCTGTCGATACCCTTGCGACGGAGTTTCCGTCGGCGTCGACCTGCTGCTTTTGAGGAACGGCGCGGGATATCGTGAGATTTATCTCCTCCTCGGCAAATTCCGCGTTTATTACCTTGTTGTAGTAATCCTCGAGGGAGTCCGCCTGCTTGTTGAAATAATGGATACGCATATTATGCGGCAATGTCGCAAAAATAAGGAATATCACGCCGAATATCACCGCGAGCACCCATTCCGAGCACCACACCGCCGACAGCATGATAAGGAAGAAAAACGCCGCCGCGTAATAACAGAACGTCTGAAACGGCTTTACCCGCAGGATATACAGGAAGTCGGAATATGCGCGTATGCGCGCCATGGTACATTCCGTTTCGCATACGGGGGGACCCGAATCCTCGCGGCTGTCCGCGTTGAGCTCCGCGAGCAGCTTTGTGAGCTTCTGCTCGGTCGATTGGAGCATTTCTTTTTTTCTCTGACGAAATGTCATATATTATATTCTCCTTTTGAAATAGCAGAATTATCAATCCTTCTTATTATAACACTTTATGCTCCGAAATGCAACAACGCTTCAAAAAAATCACAAAAAATTCACATGAAACCTATTGGCAATATAACCAAAAATGCGCTTTTGGGTCATCAACATAATGTAAAATTAGCCGAACAAAAATTACAAAACGGATACAAAACGCGCTTTTGCGGTTACAATACCGTGAAAACGGTTGACTTTTTCGCTCATTTGGGGTATAGTATTATAGTACAGAAGTCTGCTTTGAATTGAAAGACTTTATAATGAAAGGTATAACCGAATGATAAAGGAAACAACTTTATGCATGGGCTGCATGAACGACAAGCCCTATGACGGACCGTGCAAGCTCTGCGGATTCAGCGACGACGCGCCCTGCATTCCGGGCTATCTTGTCCCCAAGACGTTCCTCAATGAGCGGTATATCGTGGGCAAGCTGCTGAGCTACAACGGCGAGGGCGCTGTTTATATGGGTTATGACACCGCTGCGGGCGCAAAGGTGACCATAAAGGAATTTATGCCCGACACGCTCTGCTCAAGAAAGCGCGGCGACACCGAGATAACCGTTAACCCCGAGGCAAGCGCGCTCTACAAGACCTATATGTCGGAGTTCGCCGACCTCAACCGCTCGCTGATGAAGCTGCGCGGAATGGCGCATATACAGGCGGTGCTTGACGTTTTCTACGAAAACGGCACCTGCTACGCCGTGTTTGAGTTTATCAGCGGCATTTCGCTCAAGACCTATCTCTCCAACTCCGCCGGCGAGCTTTCGTGGGAGCAGGTGAAGGAGCTTTTCCCGCCGATACTGACTACGCTCAGCCTTGTCCACGCGGCGGGGATAATCCACCGAGGTATCTCTCCGCAGACGATATTCGTCACGGACAAAATGGAGCTCAAGCTTGCGGGGTTCTGCATTTCCGCGGCGCGCACCACCAACACCGAGATAGCCTGCGAGGTGTTCTCGGGCTATGCCGCGCCCGAGCAGTACACCAACGAGATAAACGGCACATGGACGGACGTTTACGGCATTTCCGCCGTGCTTTACCGCGCGCTCACGGGGACAGCCCCGACGGAAGCCATCGCCCGCACGGGCGGAAGTATGCTGGAGCCGATGATGGTCAACAGGAACATTCCGCAGAACGTTTCGCGGGTAATAATGAGCGGCATGAAGCTCTCGCCCGAATCGCGCATTCGCAGCATAACCGAGTTTGTCGACAAGCTTTTCGCACAGCCGAAATATATCCCCTCGGAAAACGGCGCGCGAAATGAGCGCCCCCTGACGCGTCAGCAGGAAAAGCGCCTTAAAAAGCAGAAAAAGGAGCGCGTTAAGACCATTGTTGTGCTTGCCGTGGTGGGAGTTGTTCTTATCACGTTTGCGGTGGTATTCGCGCTGACGATATCGGGCGCGTTCAGCGGGGGAGGTGCAGGCAGCTCCGAGCCGGAGCAGTCGCAGGCGGCAACGGAGGAGGTATCCGTACCCGAGCAGACTTCTTCCGTACCCGTTACAACGTCCGCTCCGCCCGACACAACGCCCGTTGCGCCCGAGGCGAACATCAGCATACCCGACTTCACCAACCGCCGCTATGAAAACACCGTTTCGCGCTACGAGGGCATTTTCACGTTCATTCCGACCTACGAATATTCCGACGAATATGCCGCGGGAATGATGTTCGACCAGTCCGTCGAGGCGGGAACGCTTGTCAGCGAGGGCGTTCAGATAGAGGTCAAGGTCAGCAAGGGGCGCAGCCTTGTGCCCCTGCCCGAATATGAGGGAATGACCCTGAGCGCGTACATAAGGGAGCTCAGCAGTCAGAACATAAAATATTCCGTCAGCAAAAAGGAAACAAACGACGTCCCCGACGGAAATGTTGCGGAGTGCAGCAAGGCGGTGGGCGACCTTGTGAATGTTGCGGACGGGGAAACGATAACTGTATATGTCGCGCAGAATTTCGAACCGGAGCCTGCTCCCGAAACTGCCGACGAAGCGGGAGATACGACCGCCGCCGAGGGCGGTAACGAAACGGAGGAGCAGGAATAACGTTATGGATCTGGGCGAAATCAGAAAAAAGATCGATGAAATCGACGATGAAATGCTTGAGCTTTTCATAAAGCGCATGGGGCTTGCTTCGGACGTTGCGCGGTATAAAGCGGCGAACAACATGGTGGTTTTTCAGGGCGACCGCGAGAAATTCATCATCGATAATGTTAAGCAGAATACCCCCGAAAATTACCGCAAGGGCGCCGCGTTTCTGTTCATGAACATCATGGACATATCAAAATGCCTTCAGATAAACGACATCACGCCCGATATTGAGATACCGCATAAGAAAAAGGCGGCGGAGCGTCCCTCCGTTGCGGTTCAGGGCACGAGCGGCGCTTACGGGCACGCCGCCTGCACCAAGCTTTTCGGGAACGGCAGCGTCAGCTTTTTCGCGAGCTTTGCGGAGGTTTTCGAGGCGGTAGAGAACGGCGACGTCGATTACGGCATTATCCCCGTCGAAAACAGCACTGCGGGCGAGGTAACGATCAATATGGATCTCCTCGAAAAGCACAACGTGTACATCTGCCGCACGGTCAGGGTGGAGTGCGCCCATGTTCTCGCGGCGAAGCACGGAGTCCGCGAGGAGGATATAAGAATACTTTTCGGGCACGAGCAGGCTATACGTCAGTGCTCGCAGTATATCGAGAGCAGGAGCGGGCTCACCGTTATCCCGTATCACAACAATGCCTCCGCGGCGGCAATGGTCGCGGAGAACCCGAGCAACGCGCTCGGCTGTATCTGCTCGGAGGAATGCGCGGAGATGCACGGTCTGGATATCGTACATAAGGGCATAGCCTCCGACCCGAACAATTCCACGCGGTTCATCTGCATTTCGCGCGGCGTAGAGGTGTACGACGACGCGGACACGGTGGCGGTGTCGCTTTCGATACCCAACATTTCCGGCGCGCTTTACCGCCTGCTGACGAAGTTTGCGGTGAACGGGCTGAGCATGACAAAGATACAGTCCAAGCCGCTCCCCGTCGAGGTCAAGAAGAATTTCCCCGACGACTATATGTTCTACATCGAGTTCACGGGGAACATCGGGCAGCCCGTTATCCGCAAGCTGCTGCGTAATTTTGAAACAGAGCTCAATTATTTCAAGTTCCACGGAAATTTTAAGGGGTAATCATCTGCTATGGTTTCGGTTATTATTCTCGCCGCAGGCGCTTCGCTGCGCATGGACGGCGTTAACAAGCAGCTCGAGAAGATAGGCGATACGCCTGTTTTCGTGATGAGCGCGCTCAAGTTTGAACGCTGTGAAAAGGTCGGCGAGATCATCATTGCCGCCCCGCAGAACGATACGGCGCGGTATGAAAAGCTTGCGAGGAATTTCGGCGTGACAAAGCTCGCGGCGGTCACGGAGGGCGGCGCAACGCGCTTCCTTTCGGTAAGGAATGCGCTGGAGCGCGTTTCGCCCAAGGCGGATTTTATCGCGATACACGACGGCGCGCGCCCGCTGATACTGACCGAGGATATTGAGCGGGTGCTGCTTGACGCGGAGAAATACAACGCTGCGATAGCGGCTGTTCCCGCAGCGGACACCGTAAAGCTTGTCGGAACGAACGGCTTTATCGAGAGCACCCCGCCCCGCAGCAAGGTTTATTACGCGCAGACCCCGCAGGTCTTTCGGAAAAAGCTGTATCTCGACTGCGTTGAAAAGCTCGGGAACAGCGCCGAAAATGTCACCGACGACAGCAGCATACTTGAATTGTGCGGCGAGTATGTCAGAGTGACGGAGGTTTCGGGCTGCAACATGAAGATAACCCGCCCCGACGACCTTGCCGCGGCAAAGGCTGTCCACAGCGGACGGAAAACGGTGAAGATGATATGATGAGGATAGGTCACGGATACGACGTCCACCGCTTTGCCGAGGGGAGAAGGCTTGTTCTGTGCGGCGAGGAGATACCCTGCGGCGAGGGTCTGCTTGGGCATTCTGACGCGGACGTTGCGGTGCACGCGCTTATGGACGCGGTGCTCGGAGCGCTTGCGCTGGGGGACATAGGGAAGCTTTTCCCCGACAATGACCCCGCATACGAGGGCGCGGACTCGATGAAGCTTCTCGAAAAGGTGACCGCGCTTATGCGGCGCGAGGGGTTTGACCTCGGCAACGCCGATATCACCGTTATTGCCGAAAGACCGAAGCTTGCGAAATATATCCCGAAAATGCGGGAGAACATTGCCCGCGCGTTCGGGTGTGATATCGGCTGCGTTTCGGTCAAGGCGACCACCGAGGAAGGGCTCGGCATAGCGGGAAAGGGCATCGCCGCGCACGCGGTGGTGCTGCTGGAGAAAAAGTGAAGATCGCGTCGGAGGATATCAGCTCCGGCGCTTTTTTTATAAAATTACCCCGATAGCACTTGCAAAATAGCGCGGAACAGGGTATAATAAATATGTATCATTATCATGTTCTG
>JBJFHP010000009.1:0-5807 GCA_051893715.1 Oscillospiraceae bacterium | reverse complement strand
ACCATATCCTGCGTAGGAACGGTAACGGGGCGGCCGTCGGAGGGCTTCAGCAGGTGCGCTCGCCGTTTTTATACACCGCGATCCTTACCGCCTCGTCAACGCCGAGTGTTATATTCTCCATTGTCATTGCGCCCTTGTATGCAACGGTGTCCTTGCCCGAATTTATCAGGTAGAACGTGTAGGCGATATAGTTTTCCCCGTTATGCGCGCCGTTTATCTTGTCGAGATTTAAGGGCAGGTCGTCGCCGCTTATATTCGTCATGTCGTAAAGAATATCGGCGTTCAGCGTTGCGTTTGAGCGGTCGTAATTCGGCGTTTCGGAAAGCGTCAGCCCCTGATTTATCATATCATATTTGTTCACCATTACAGTGAAGCTGCCGAATTTGTCGTAAAAATACGACACCGCGTAAGCCATTGCCACCAGCGCAACAAGAATTATCACAAGGATACTGACGATCCGGACAATGACCTTGTGCCGCTTGACCTCGCGCGCCGTGCGGCGCAGCGTAAGTATATCGGCAGCCCTGCTTCGCTCGTCTTTTTCCGCCTCGCTGCCCGCGCCGACAGCCTCGCTGCCTGCACCGCCCGCTTCAACGGCTTCGTCGTCTTTTGTTTTATATGTTACCAATGCGCGATCTCCAATCTATGATTTATTTCTATAATTTTTCATGTCAATCCTGATTTTTTCTGCGTACATACCTTTCCTGCAGGAAGCTTCCCGCGCGGTCGCCCGTGTTTTCGTCCGCCGTGTAGTAGGAGCATTCGAGGTCGTAAAGCTTGTCGACGAACTCATCGGAGGACACTCCCGACGCGACAGGCTCGGCTTCAAGCTCGTTAATGAACGAAATGACCGATTTAACGCACGCCTCGGAGCGGTCGCCGCTGCCGAGCATTTTTGTTACCCTGTCATTCATCATGACATATTCGGGCTCAAGCTCCGCAAGCCGCAGCAGCGGGAAGCTGTCCGCGCCGACGCCCGTGAGCATGGTGTGGAACCCCGCCTTGCGCAGCGCGAGCATGGACTCCCGACAGCTGCCGCCCGCGTCAATAACGAGCGGAGGTATCTCAAAGCAGATCCTGTCGCGTGAAGCCTTGAGCATTGAGGTAAATTCCGTGATGATACTCACGCAGTCGGGACTGCTCAGCAGCTTTATCGGCATGAAAACCGATATCCAGTCAAACTCTAGCTCGCGGTCGGTGAATTTATCAGCCGCCTTAATTGTCTGAAGCAACGCAAGCTTGAAAACCGAAACACAGCTCTCGCTGCTTTCAAGCACAGGCATGAACCTCTCGGGAAGCAGCACGCCCATTTCGGGGGTGTTGAGCCTTATTCCGCTTTGATAGAAAGCGGTTTTTTTCGTGTCCGTCCCGAATATCGAGCGGTATCTCATCTCTATCGCCCGAACGCCGTCAACGGAGGTAATGCTGTTCTGTTTTTCTGTCATGCCGTTCACCTCGGTCCTATCCCAAAATCGAGTATAAATACCCGATTTTATTATACTCCATAAGGCGTCAAAAGTCAACAATATTCCCTAAAAAAAGCGCATAAAATCCACCTTTTGGCAGTGATTTTTCAAGCAAAAACACACAAAAACAAAATGACCCCGAACCTAATCGGGGTCATCGGTTATATTAAGTAATTAACCAGGCGATAACTTATGTTGTTTCAAACTCGCCCAGCGAGAACATGAAGCTGATGTTCCAGCTCTGACCCGCGTTGGAGTCGAAGCAGGAGGTGCTTTCGCCCTCGAGCCATACGCGCACGGTGAAGTCAAGGTGACCGTATTCACCCGCAGCGGCAGCATACGGGATATTAAGACCGGAATCAACACCGACGCCATCTGCATAAGCACTGTCAGTAACAAAGCCGCCGTTGGTAACGACAACAGTATCCTTTTCTCCGACACCGCTTGCATCAACGCCGCTGACAGCTTTTCCGGTTTCATAATAATCAGCATTACAGCCGAAAATATTCGTCGTGGAGCCGGTTGACGCCGTAACGGGAATGAACGCAACACGAACAGCTTTGTAAAGCTCGTCGCCGGCATCATTGCTGTTAATTATCATCTTGCAGTACAAATCACCGGTTGTATCAAGATCGTTGGGCTTTACCTTTGATGTCCTGATGTGAACGGGGATATCAACATAATAGCCCGCCGTTCCGTTGGATTCTATCGTGGTATTGCCTGCATTAAAGGCGTCCCTTGTGGTAAGCAGTGCCATATTTGTATTGCCGAGCGCGATCGCCTTAAATTTGGTAGCACTCTTACCGCCGTTCGATGCGTCGGTCGCGTCAAAGAAAGTAACACCGTTGACAGAGGACGCAGGCTTAATCTTGCCGATATCGCTGTAATAATTCCCGACATTTACTGCGCTTTTCCAGCCAATTTCAGCATTAGGGTCGTCAGAGGGGTGGTCGCCGACAAAGGCTGCTCCGCTGAATGTGATGACATTCGCTGTGCTGACAGCCGCAAGAGATATCTCCATGCCCTCGCCTGCCGTTGCGGACAGGTTAAGACCCGTCATCTCGACTTCCTTATTCATCGTAAACCACGCGTATGTAGCCGTCGAAAGCATAACTGCCGACATGGTTAGCATAGCCGCCGCGGGGATAAGCTTTCTTAATACGGAATGATTTTTCATTTTTTGCACCTCATCCTTTTACAGATTTTGACAATAGCTGACGAGAAATTACATTCCTCTATTTTTTCACATTTTACTACTTTTTTCCCCGTTTGTCAATAGAAAATTCGAAAAAAGTCAATAATTTTACACAAAGAAAATGTTGTTTTCACAGTGAACAAACAAATTTTCATGCATGACAATGTAACACAAATAATACACGGCAGACAGCGGAATGATAAAAATTTCTTTTTTTAATAAAAAATTTTGTAAAAAGTATAGACATTTCGTCGAAATTGTTATATACTGTATGTAAGCGGTACACAGAAAATGTGATCTGCGGATTTTAATATCGCAATTTTTATGCGGCGCCGAAGCATTTCGGCTGTCGGAACTGAAAGGACGGTAATTTCAAATGGGCAAGTTTGTAGTAAAAAAGACCCCCACAGGCATTAAGTTCGACTTAAAGGCGTCAAACGGTCAGGTCATTGCCACTTCCGAGGTATACACGACCGAGGCAGCCTGCCTGAAGGGAATCGAGAGCGTTAAGAAGAACTGCGTTGGCGGCGTTGAGGATCAGACCGTCGAGAATTTCGAGGTACTGAAGCACCCCAAGTTCGAGATCTACAAGGACAAAGCGGGCGAGTTCAGATTCAGGCTCAAGGCTAAGAACGGCGAGATCATCGCTACCTCCGAGGGCTACAAGGCGATGGACAGCTGCAAGAACGGTATTGAGAGCGTAAAGAAGAACGCTCCTGAGGCTCCCGTTGAAAAGAAGGACTAAATCTCTCCAACGTAATATGTACATAACCCCCTCCCGCTGCACGACGCGCGGGAGGGATTTTTTTTGCCGCAGTATCGCGGAAATCTCCGCCCGCTGCATTTCACCCCCGCAGAAAACAGCTTACCCCCGCCCTGCCGCAGCTTACCCGAAAACCTATTGCACCCGCCCGCGCAGCGTGCTATACTGTCCGCAGACAGGAAAAACCACACAGTGAAAGGAATGGTTCAGACATGAGCGGTAATGAAAAGGCAATTCGGGTAGAGGGGCTTACAAAATGCTTCGGCGCGGCTAAGGCTGTCGACGGGATAAGTTTCTCGGTCGAAAAGGGCGAGTTCTTCGGTTTCCTCGGGGTCAACGGCGCAGGGAAATCCACCACGATAAATATGCTGTCAACGCTTATCTCGCCGACCGCGGGAACGGCAAGCGTATGCGGAATGGAGCTCGGAAAGCAGGACGGCGGGATACGCCGCAAGATCGGCATTGTTTACCAGAACAACTGCCTTGATGAAATGCTGACCGTGCGGGAAAATCTCCTGCTGCGCGGCTCGATATACGGCGAAAGCCGCAGCGAATGCCTGCGCAGCTTCGACAGGGTTTGTGATATCCTCTCGCTCGGCGACGTCACCGAAAGGCGCTACAAAAAGCTTTCGGGCGGTCAGAAGCGCAGGTGCGAGATAGCGGCGGCGCTCATGCATTCGCCCGAGCTGCTGTTCCTCGATGAGCCGACGACAGGTCTTGACCCCGCAACGCGAAAAAGCGTATGGGAAACGATCACCGAAATGCGCCGCACAACAGGCATGACGGTATTCCTCACCACGCACTATATGGAAGAGGCTGCGCAGGCTGACAAGATCGTCATTCTCGACAGCGGCAGGATATGCGCCGAGGGTACTCCCTTTGAATTAAAGGAGAAATACGCCCGCGACAAGCTGCGGCTGTACACCGAAAAGGAGCTTTCCGCCGAGGGACTCACCGCCGAAAGCTACGGATACAGCGCGGAGCTCAGCGGCACTATGTCGGCGCTGGATATTCTTGATAAGGTGCGCGGCGACATCACGGGATTTGAGGTAGTCGGCGGAACGATGGACGACGTTTTCCTTAACGCAACGGGAAAAAAGCTTGAAAATACGGAGGGTGCGAGATGAGAGAAGTAATGCAGCTTGCAGGGAGAAATCTGAAAATTTATCTGCGCGACAGGTCGGCGGTGTTCTTTTCGCTGCTGTCGGCAATTATCGTTATCGTGCTTATGCTGGTGTTCCTCGGGGACATGAATGTAAACGTGATAACCTCGCTGTTAAACGAGGTCGGTATTCCCGAAACGGAGGAAACAGAGCTCAACGCGCAGCTTCTCGTCATCATGTGGACAGTCGGCGGTATTCTCTGCGTAAACGGCGTTACCGTGGCTTCCATGATGACCTCCGTTATGATAAACGACGCTGACGACGGGAAAATTCAGGCGTTCCGCACCGCGCCGCTCAGCCGCACCAAGCTTTCGCTCGGGTACATATTATCCGCATGGGCGGCTTCCTCGTTTATCTGCGTTGTCACCCTTGCCGCGGCTGAAATATTCGCCGGTGTGAACGGCGCGGCGCTGCCGCAGCTCGGCGAGCAGTTCCTGCTTCTCGCAATGATAGCGGTCAACTGCTTCACCTATTCGGGAATAATGTATTTCGCGGGGCTTCTCATAAAAACGCCGGGCGCGTGGTCGGGATTTTCCACCCTTGTCGGTACTCTGGTCGGCTTCCTCGGCGGTATCTATATCCCTGTCGGCAGCCTGCCCGAGGGCGTGCAGGCGGTGCTGAAATGCCTGCCCGTGCTCCACGGCTGCTCGATGTTCCGCAATGTTCTCACAAGGGCTGCGGCAGAAACGGCGCTTGACGGCGTGCCCGCAGAGGTCGTCAGCGAATACCGCGAGGTAATGGGTATAACGACAAGCTTCGGCGATTTTGAGATATCCCGTGAATTACAGCTTGCAATTCTGGCGGTTTGTGGTATAATATTTATAGTTATCGGAACACTTATCAGCAAAAAGAGATATAATTCCGACAGATAACGGAGGTGAGCGGGATAAAAATTACACTCGAAGAACTCCCCGAGGGCGCAGAGGAGGAGATCGTCATTCGCTGCGCTTCTCCCGACGAGGAGATACTGAAGCTTATTTACGCGCTGAAATCCCGCCGCGACAAGCTCCCCTGCCTTGACGAGGGCAGCATAGTGATGGTCGAGCCGCGCTGCGTGTATTATTTCGAGGCGGTGGACGACAGGGTATTCGCCTATTGCGAAAACAAGGTCTACGAGATACGCAGAAAGCTATACGAATTGGAGCAGCAGTTCGAGAACACCGATTTTCTCAGGATATCAAAATCGATCATAAACAACCTGTCAAAAATAAAGCGACACA
>JBJFHP010000008.1:0-5889 GCA_051893715.1 Oscillospiraceae bacterium | reverse complement strand
AGAGGGCAGCATGGGAAATCGTCGATTTTTGTCGGATTTTCTTGTTCCCCCCTTTTCCCGAAGGGTTCCTCCTCGCATTTTTGTGAAAACATAAGAAAGATAAATTTTACAATAAAGAAGAAATTAACACATCAATTACTAAGCAATTGCCCCCAAAAAAATTTTATCAACCTTTTAAAAAGGTCAAAGGCAGCGCCTTAATGCCCCCCATTAGCAGGGTGCAAGGGGCGCCGCCCCTGAAAATAATTTATTGCCTTTTAGCCGAAGTAGTCTATGCCGCCCTTGAAGAGGAGCTGTTCTTTGTTTCCGTCAACGTTGGTGCAGGTGTTGCCGGTGATACGCTCGGTGTGACCCATCTTGCCGAGGACGCGTCCGTCGGGCGAGATGATACCCTCGATAGCGCACATGGAGCTGTTCGGGTTGAACGCAACGTCCATTGTGGGGTTGCCCTTGAGGTCAACGTACTGCGTAGCAACCTGCCCGTTTTCGATGAGCTGCTTTATTACCTCGTCGCTCGCAACAAAACGTCCCTCGCCGTGGGATATCGGTATCGCCGCAACATCTCCCACCTTGCAGTGCATGAGCCACGGGCTCTTGTTCGTGCAGATCTTCGTGTAGGCAAGCTGCGACTGGTGGTGACCGATGGAGTTGTAGGTCAGCGTCGGGCTGTCCGCTGTCAGCGGAACAATGTGCCCGAACGGAACAAGCCCAAGCTTAATCAGCGCCTGGAAGCCGTTGCAGATACCCAGCATAAGTCCGTCGCGGCTGTACAGCATATTCTCCACCGCTTCCTTGACCTTAGGATTGCGGAAGAACGCGTTGATGAACTTCGCGGAGCCCTCCGGCTCGTCGCCGCCGCTGAAGCCGCCCGGAATAGCTATCATCTGGCTCTGCTCAATGCGCTTCGCAAATTCGTTTACGCTCTCCTCAACGTCGTTCGCCGAAAGGTTGCGGATAACGAATATGTCGCCCTGACCGCCGTAACGGTTGAATGCCCCCGCAATGTCGTATTCGCAGTTTGTCCCCGGGAATACCGGAATGAGCACGCGCGGCTTCGCGATCTTCGGCGAAACGTGGTTTTGAAGCAGCTCGCAGCCGCCCTTGTATTCCGCCTTTGCGGGAGCGGGCTCGGCAGGCATCTTGCCCTTGAAAACAGGCTCGAGCACGTTGTCCCACTTGTCCTCCAGAGCCGCAATGTCAAGCTTCACGCCGCCGCAGCTTATCTCGTACTCGGGAACGGTCTCGCCGATAATGCGAACGCCCTCCGCTTCGCCGTCAAGCTCCATAATGAACGCGCCGTAAACAGGCGTGAACAGCTCCTCGTCCGTAAGGTTGACAAGCTTCGCGCCGACATGGTTACCGAGCGACATCTTGAAAATACCCTCGGCAACGCCGCCGTTCGCAACGCTCCATACGGAAAGCGCCTTCTTGTCCTTGATCAGCTTCTCGACAGCCTTGAATACCTTCTTAACGCTGTCAAATACGGGCAGACCGTTCTCGTCATATTCGGGAGCAATGTAGCCGATCTTGCTGTACGGGCACTTGAACTCAGCCGAAATGACCTCGGGAGCCTTTGCCGTCGAAACGGCGAAGGAAACCAACGTCGGCGGAACGTCGATATCCTCGAATGTGCCGCTCATGCTGTCCTTGCCGCCTATTGCGCCGCAGCCCATTTCAAGCTGCGCCTTGTATGCGCCGAGCAGCGCCGCGAACGGCTTGCCCCAGCGCTCGGGCTTGCCCTGCGTCCTCTCGAAATATTCCTGGAACGTCAGCCAGCACTTTTCGCTCGTGCCGCCCGCCGCAACTACCTTGGCAATGCTCTCGACTACCGCGCAGATAGCCCCGTGATAGGGCGACTGCTCCGAAACCGCAGGGTTGAAGCCCCACGCCATAACGGAAGCCGTCGTTGTTTCGCCGTTAAGGACAGGTATCTTCGCCGCCATAGCCTGTACGGGGGTCTGCTGATTTCTTCCCGAGAAAGGCATAAGCACCGTTCCGCCGCCGATAGTGCTGTCAAAGCGCTGTACCAGCGCCCTCTGCGAGCATACGTTGAGGTCGGTGACAAGCTTTTCCCAGTCCTCGGCGGTGTTCTTTCTTCCCGTCGAGTAGGATACCTTGACAGAGGGCACGGATACCTCGGTGTGCTTCTCCGCGCCGTTGGAGTTAAGGAACTCGCGGGAGATGTCAACAATAGTCTTTCCGTTCCAGTTCATGCGCAGCCTCGGCTCTTCCTTTACTACCGCCACGGGAGTGGATTCAAGGTTCTCCGCAGAAGCAAGCGCTCTGAACTTGTCCGCGTCCTCGGGAGCAACAACAACCGCCATTCTCTCCTGAGATTCCGAGATAGCAAGCTCGGTGCCGTCAAGTCCGTCGTACTTCTTCGGAACAGCGTTCAGGTCTATTTCAAGCCCGTCCGCAAGCTCGCCGATAGCAACCGATACGCCGCCCGCGCCGAAGTCGTTGCAGCGCTTGATAAGGCGCGTTGCCTCGGGATTTCTGAACAGGCGCTGAAGCTTTCTTTCCTCCGGAGCGTTACCCTTCTGCACCTCCGCGCCGCAGGTGTCCAGCGACTTTACGCTGTGCGCCTTGGAGGAGCCTGTCGCGCCGCCGCAGCCGTCGCGCCCCGTGCGCCCGCCGAGGAGTATTATCACATCTCCGGGAGCGGGTCTTTCCCTGCGGACGTTCTCCTCGGGAGCAGCGCCTATTACCGCGCCTATCTCCATGCGCTTAGCCATGTAGCCGGGGTGGTAAATCTCCGCGACATGACCTGTCGCAAGACCTATCTGGTTGCCGTAGGAGGAATATCCCGCCGCAGCGGTGGTGGTTATCTTTCTCGGGGGAAGCTTGCCCTTTATTGTCTTTTCAACGGGGAGCAGCGGGTCGGAAGCGCCCGTTACGCGCATTGCCTGATATACATAGGAACGTCCCGAGAGCGGGTCGCGGATAGCGCCGCCGAGGCAGGTCGCCGCGCCGCCGAACGGCTCTATCTCCGTCGGGTGGTTGTGCGTTTCGTTCTTGAACATAAGCAGCCAGTCCTCGTCCCTGCCGTTTACGTCAACCTTTATCTTTACCGAGCAGGCGTTTATTTCCTCGCTCTCGTCAAGGTCGGGGAGCAGCCCCTCGCTCTTGAGCTTCTTCGCCGCAAGCGTCGCGAGGTCCATAAGGCACAGCGGCTTGTTCGCCCTGCCGAGAGCCTCGCGGTCGTTCTTGTACCCCTCGTAGGTCTGCGCGATGTACGCGGGCTTGATGTCCGCCCTGTCGATTATCGTGCCGAATGTGGTGTGGCGGCAGTGGTCGCTCCAGTAGGTGTCTATCATGCGTATTTCGGTGATAGTCGGGTCGCGGTGCTCGCTCTTGAAATAGTCCTGACAGAATTTGATATCGTCGTTGTCCATAGCAAGCCCGTACTTTACCACAAAATCCGCAAGCTCCGCGTCGGTCTTGTTGATGAACCCGTCGAGAGTTTCTACCGTCGTGGGGATAGTGTACTTTGTTTCGAGAGTTTCGTACTTCTCAAAGCCGCATTCGCGCGATTCCACGGCGTTGATGAGATAGTGCTTTATCTTCTCAAATTCCTCATCGGAGAGCCTGCCGCCGATGATGTATATTTTCGCGTACTTAACAACGGGGCGCTCGCCCTTGCAGAGCATCTGGATACACTGCGCCGCCGAATCCGCGCGCTGGTCGAACTGCCCGGGCAGGAACTCCACCGCGAACATACGCTCGTTCTCCGCAAGCTTCGGCAGCTCGCTGAACACCTCGTCTACGGGCGGCTCGGAAAATACCGTGGGTATCGCCTTGTTAAAATCCTCCTCCGAGAGCTTCTCCGCGTCGTAGCGATTTATTACGCGGACGCTCTCCACCGACTTCATGCCAAGAGCCACGGTAAGGTCGGAAAGCACCGCCCCGCCGTCTACCGCAAACTGCGGCTTCTTCTCAACATAGATACGATAAACTGCCATACTTGTCCTCCTGATGTTCCTGAGTTTTGTATGCATACCGGAGCTTGTCCGGATATGCTTTATAGATCGGGTTTACCCGAAATTGTACCGTTCAGCCTGCCCACGCAGTAACCGCCGCGTGCGCCGGTTATTGTTACCTCCGCGAGAGTATGCCGAGGAATATCCTCTCCGTATATTCTTACCTCAAAATAACCCTCGGTTAATCCGCGGGAATATTCGTCGGAGCGTTTCTTCTCGATAAGGACGGTCTGCTTTGAACCGATCTGCTTTTGAAGAAACCCGCGTTCAAGGCGTTCCGAGAGCGCTTCCATGATATGCGCGCGCTCGGATTTTATCTGCGGGGTTATCTGGTCGGAGCGTTCCGCCGCGACAGTGCCCTTTCTTATTGAATAAGGGAAAACGTGTATCTTTGCGAAGCCGATTTCCTCCGCGAACGCAAGACTTTGCGCAAATTCCTCCTCCGTTTCCCCCGCGAAGCCGACCATGATGTCGGTGGTTATCGAGCAGGCGGGGAAAGCCGCGCGGAGCTTTTCAACGACCTCGCGGTATTTCGCGGTATCATACCTGCGGCACATTCTTTTTAAAGTAGCGTCGCAGCCCGATTGCAGCGAGAGGTGGAAATGCGGGCAGAGCGACGGGACGGAGCGCAGCTTTTCAATTTCCTCGTCGGTGATCATCTCGGGCTCGAGCGAGCCTAAGCGAATGCGTGCCGCGCCGCTTGTTGCCGCCGCTTTTACCGCGTCGCCGAGGGTGAGCCCGAGCTCCTGTCCGTAGCAGCCGAGGTTTATCCCCGTGAGGACTATCTCCTTATGCCCGCTCTCGACGCACTTCACAGCCTGCGCGGTTATGTCGGCGAGGGGTCTTGAGCGCACCCTGCCGCGCGCGGTGGGGATTATGCAGTAGGTGCAGAACCTGTCGCAGCCGTCCTCTATTTTAATGAAAGCGCGCGTCCTGTCGACGTCCGCTCCCGCCGCCGCTTCGTCAAACTCCCTTGTGAGCGGGTCGACCTTCATGCAGCGGATATGCTCGCAGAGGTACTTCTTAACGAGCGCGGGGATAGCCCCCTTTGCGGAATTACCCGTTACGATATCCGCGCCCGCGGCTTGACTTGCCGCCTCGGGGTAAGCCTGCGGGAAGCAGCCGCACAGCACGGTAACGCACTCGGGGTTGCTCCGCTTGCAGCGTGATAACACCTGCCGCGCCTTTTTCTCGCTCATGGCGGTCACGGCGCAGGAGTTGACTATATACACGTCGGCGGGTTCTCCCTCCCGTGCGGGGGAAAAGCCCTCCGCAGCGAAGCTTTCGGATATAGCGGCGCTCTCGCAGGAATTGACCTTGCAGCCGAGCGTTATCACCTCAAAAGTCACCGCGTTACCCCCTTTATACGACAGTCTTAAAAAAGTTTCAGAAATTGTGTAGCAAAATTAAACAAATCGAATTTTGTCTGCTACTTTATTATACTTTAAAACTCCGAATTTTGCAATAAGCTATTGACTATTTTCAGATTTGTTGCTATATTAAATATTAAGGAAAGCGATTTCCTTGTACAATATTATAAAAAAAAGAAAGGCGGCGAGCATTTATGGAAGAAATTAAGGTAACACTCGGCTCTATTGAAGCGGTAAAAGAATTTGTTGCGCTTACAAACAGCTATCCTTTCGACATTGACCTTGTTTCGGGAAGATACGCTGTCGACGCCAAATCGATCATGGGGATATTCAGCCTTGACCTTTCAAAGGCGCTGACCCTTGTCGTCCATGCTGACGGCGCGGAAAGCGAGCCTTTTCTCGAAATGGCGGCAAAATTCGCGGCAAAGTGAGTTTATCCGCGGCAGATACCGAAATAGCTATTGACAAAAGGTTCGGGATATGATAATCTAAAATTGTACCCAACCGCCCAACCGTAAGACAGAAAGGAAGTATATTAT
>JBJFHP010000007.1:0-1587 GCA_051893715.1 Oscillospiraceae bacterium | reverse complement strand
CCATCATTATTCATTCTTCGTTATTCATTATTCAATATTCATTTTTTGTCGAAATGACTTTTTCGACAGACTGAATGTCCCCGAAAAAATCGGGGACAATGGTATGTCAAAAACTCTGCGGGACATTTTATGTAGGCGCCCCGTCAGTCGAGGAACACCCTCAGATTTTTGCTTCTGGACTGCTGGCGCAGCTTTCTGAGCGCCTTTGCTTCTATCTGGCGGATACGCTCACGCGTTACCTTGAACTCCCTGCCGACTTCCTCAAGGGTATGCGCGCGGTCGCTTCCTATGCCGTAGCGGAACTTGAGCACGTCGCGCTCGCGCTCGGGCAGGGTGTCAAGAGCCTTGTTGAGCTCGTCGCGGAAAACCGACTGCATTGCCGCGTCGATAGGCGCGGGCGCGTCCTCGTCGGGAATGAAATCCCCGAGGTAGCTGTCCTCCTCCTCGCCTACGGGCGCTTCAAGCGACACGGGATCCTGCGCTATCCTGATGACCTCGCGGACTCTCTCGGGGGTCATGTTGAGCTCCTTTGATATCTCGTCAATGGTCGGCTCATGCCCGTTTTTGTGAAGGAGCAGATTCTGCGCCTTCTTCACCTTGGAAATCGTTTCGACCATGTGTACGGGGATACGGATAGTTCTCGCCTGATCCGCAATTGCACGCGTTATCGACTGCCTTATCCACCACGTCGCATAGGTCGAGAACTTGTAGCCCTTTGTGTGGTCAAATTTCTCGACTGCCTTGATAAGTCCGCTGTAGCCCTCCTGTATGAGGTCAAGCAGCGGCATACCGCGCCCCACATAATGCTTCGCAATGCTGACAACCAGCCTCATATTCGCAACAATGAGCCTGTCGCGCGCCGCCTGATTTCCCTTTGAGATCTCCTCCGCGAGCTTTATCTCCTCCTCCGCGGTGAGCAGCGGGATCTTGCCTATCTCGCGCAGGTGTATCTTCACCGGGTCGTCGACGCCCACTCCGTCGTCCGAGCCGTCGTCGGTGTACTCAAGCGCCTTGCTGAGATCCTCGTCAACGCTGTAATCGTCGTCTATGGTGATATTGTTTGCCTCGAGGAACTCGTTGAGCTTGTCGATATCGACATCTGTTTCATCAATAACGCTGTAAAGCTCCTTTATGCTAAGCTTGCCCGACTGCTTTCCGCGCTCGAGCAGTTCATGCAGTAAATTTTTTTCATTTCCACTCATATTATTATTCCTTTCAAAGTGCGATACCCTGTCGTAATTTCACAGAACTGTTCGTCGTATGTATTGATCATTCAAGATAATCCTTGAGCTTGCGGCTCCTTGTCGGGTGGCGCAGCTTTCTGAGCGCCTTTGTTTCTATCTGACGGATACGCTCGCGCGTTACCTGAAACTCCTGACCGACCTCCTCAAGCGTTCTCTGCCTGCCGTCGATAAGACCGAAGCGGAGGATTATAACGCGCTTTTCCCTTTCGGTCAGCGTGTCCAGCACCTCGCCGAGCTGCTGCTTGAGCATACTGTTGCACGCCTCGTCTGCGGGCGCGGGCGCGTCGTCGTCGGGGATAAAGTCGCCGAGGTGGCTGTCCTCCTCCTCGCCGATAGGCGTTTC
>JBJFHP010000006.1:0-5955 GCA_051893715.1 Oscillospiraceae bacterium | reverse complement strand
AGACGACTGCGTCGGTCTGGGCAAAGGCGTAGCCGGTAATTGTGCGGTGTTGCCTTAAGAACAAGCCGCAAAATTTGTATTCTAAACAAAACAATGACAACGCAGACCCTTCTATGGCTGCTGTTATACCATAGAAGGGCCTGTTGTCGTGTATTTTGGGAAGGTTTTGTTTATAGACTCCTTTTGGCATTTTTGGTTATCGCGCCTAAAGCGGAGCATTTTTATTTTCCGATCGGGCAATTGGATTTTCACGAATATTTCTTACATTCGCGCTTTGCGACAGGCGGTACTATTTTTGCGGCTTCGGCGTTAAGCGATACCTCGCCGGCTGCCGGGTCGTCGGTCGTGACCGCCTCTTTTTCGGGGGCTGTTCTTTGTGCGGGTTCCTCTGCCGGATGAGCCTTTCCGGGAGGAGGGACGATCTTCACCTTGTCCTCAGAGTGGGTCTTGGCAGACTCGGGAATGATTTTTGCCTTACTCTCCGAATATGTCTTGATATCATCGGGGATATTATGTCCCTTGACCTCATGAGTTATCTTAACATATGCTTTTCCTGATTCCAGCATTGCAGCTCCTCCTTTTTTCTGTCGCCAAATCACAACGCTTCACGATATATTTCTGCGACTTCCCCGCGGTCAAATTCACGCGGCGCGTTTCTGAGGTTTCCCGCAGAAATCTTTATGCAGTTTTCGGTCAGCCATTCAACATCATCGGTCGATATTCCAAGCTCTCCGAGCGAAACATTAAGCTCAACAGAACTCAGGAAGTTCCTTATCATTTTTGCGCAGTCGGTTTCGTCCTTTCCGCCGAGAAGCCTTGAAACCTCCGCAAACTTTTCCGGAAGTGCGGGAGCAAGCCTTTGCACAATAGGCGGAGTAAGCGCCGCAAGCCCTCTGCCGTGGACGATGTTTTTCAGTCCCGAAACAGGATGCTCCATTCCGTGCGCTGCGGATACCCCCGCCGAGCCGATCGCCATTCCGCCGAGCGTTGCCGCAAGGCTTACCGCCTCCCAGGCGTCCGTGTCGTTATAATTCTTCAGAAGCACAGGCAGATTTTCGGTGATAAGCTTCATAGCAAGAAGCGCCTGCATATCGGTGAACGGATTTGCCTTTTTTGACGTATACGCTTCAAGAGCATGGGTATACGCGTCAAATCCCACCGAGGAAAGCACGCTTTTCGGCATTGTCATCATCACCTCGGGGTCTACCACCGACGCTGACGGCATTATCTGCATAGTGTAAAGGGCTTTCTTGTCCTTGGTTTCGGGGTTGGTCAGCACGGCGATCTGATTTCCCTCGCTGCCTGTGCCGCAGGTCGTCGGCAGAAGAATTATCGGCAGCGCGCCCCTGCCCTGCTTTCTGCCGAAAATGTAGTCGGAAATATCCCCGCCGTTGACGCAGCAGAACGCCGCAGCCTTTGCGGCGTCCATTACAGAGCCTCCGCCGACGCCGAGAACAATGTCGCAGCCGCTTTCCCTTGCAGCCGCAGCCGCTTCGTAAACGGCGGTCGTGAGCGGGTTTTGCGTCACCTTGTCATACACCTTGAAGTCAACGCCCGAGCGCGAAAGACTTGCGAGCGTTCTGTCCAGCAGACCGGATCTCTTCGTGCTTCCCGTGCCGGTAACCACGAGAGCTTTTTTTCCGTATTTTGCGGCAGCTTCTCCGATGCTGTCCGCTTTTCCTTTTCCGAAAATAAGATTTACGGGAAGGTTATATTGAAATTCCATCACTCAATCAGTCCTTTTATTTTCAGATAGTCCTTGATCAAAGCCACGCAATTATCTATGCCCACCTTTTCGCTGTTCAGCGTCATATCGTAGTTTATGGGGTTGGTCCAGTAATTGCCGTGGGTGTAGTATTCGTAATAGTCCGCGCGGAACTTGTCGGTCTGCTTTATCGTCGCCTGTGCGACCTCCTCCGTAACGCCCATATTTTCCATGGTGCGCTTAATGCAGTAGTCGCGGGGGGCTTCGATATAAACGCTGACAACGTTGTCCCTGCCCTGAAGAATGTAATCCGCGCACTTGCCGACAATAACACAGGATTCCGTATCGGCAAGGTTCAGAATAATCTGCTTCTGATACTCGAACAGCGTGTCGTCGGAAACGAAGCGTTCGTTATGAGCGATGTACTTTCTGGCGCGCGGAAGCCCTTTCATAAGGCTTGCAAAGCCGCCCTTTGAGGAACGCAGCTTTTCGTCCACCTCAGCAAAAACGTCCCTGTCCAGACCGCTTAGCTGAGAAGCAAGCGTAAGTATCCTGTTTTCGTAGCAGTGGATCCCAAGCTCTGCCGCGAGATTGGAGGCAATGAGCTTTCCGCCCGTGCCGAAGCCTCTCGCAAAGGTTACAACAAAGTTATGCATTTTCTTTTCCCTTCTCCGTTTTGATAAATCTGCTCAGGAACTCTCTTGTTCTGTCGTTGTCCGGGTTGGTGAAGAATTTTTCGGGCGGCGCGTCCTCGATAATATAGCCCTTGTCCATAAACAGCACGCGCGACGAAACATCCCTCGCAAAGCCCATTTCATGCGTGACTATAAGCATTGTAAGTCCTGTTTTTGCGAGGGATTTCATAACGTTAAGCACCTCGCCGACCATTTCCGGGTCAAGGGCGCTTGTAGGCTCGTCAAAGAGCAGCACCTCGGGATTCATGCAAAGGCCGCGCGCAATGGCAACTCTCTGCTTCTGACCGCCCGAAAGCTGCGCGGGATATGCGTTAATGAACGGCGCCATTCCGACGGATTTCAGGTGTGAAATTGCACGTTCCTTTGCTTCCTCCTTAGACAGGTGCAGCACCTTTCGCGTGCCTTCCATACAGTTTTTCAGCACGGTCATATTGTTAAACAGATTGAAAGACTGGAACACCATTCCCACCTTTGAGCGGTACTCATTGATTTCGCGCTGCGCCTTGCCAAGCTCCTTGCCGTTAAAGTATACTCTGCCATAGGTCTGCGTTTCCAGCTGATTGATACAGCGAAGGAGCGTTGATTTTCCCGAGCCGGACGAGCCGAGAATACAGATAACATCACCCTTGTTGACGGAGAAGTCAATCTTACGAAGCACCTGATGTTCGCCGAAATTTTTGCTCAGCTCCTCAACGCGAATTACTTCTTCGCCGGATCTCACGGGGCTTTTGATTTCGTTGTTTTTCAATATGGCGCCTCCTTACTCGTCGCTGTTCATATATTCTACGGCGAGGACATAGTCCTTTTTGCCCGCCATTTTCTTTTCGATAAGCAGGAATATCCTGTTGAACGCAAAGCAGAGAACGAAATAGATAGCCGCGATCACCAGATAGGATTCGAGGTACCTGTAATAGGTCCCGCCTGCGGTCTTTGCCTGAAGAAACAGTTCCTTTACGCCGATAACGTTCAGTACCGAGGTCATTTTCAGATTGGTGAGGAAAGTGTTTGCCATCTCGGGGACAATGTTCTTGAATGCCTGCGGAAGGACAATATGTATCATTGTTGAAATGGGCGACATTCCCAGAGCCAACGCGCCCTCGCGCTGACCAATGTCTATCGAGTTGATACCCGCGCGAACGGTTTCCGCCATGTACGAGCCGGTGTTGAGCACGGTTACGAGAATACCTGCTGTGATAGGGTCGATCTGAACTCCCGCATAACGTATGGCAAAGTAAATGATCATCGCCTGTACTATCATGGGAGTGTCGCGGAAGATCTCTACATAAACCTTGCACAGTCCCTTGATGAAGCCAAGCACGATCTTCTTTGGCAGCGGGTCGTCCTTTCTTATTTTAGAGTCCTCCGCAATTCCGACGATAAATCCCAGAATAAAACCGAGGATCGTACCCGACACAGCGATAACAAGCGTTATAATCGTACCTGTGATAAAGAGCTCAGCATACTGAGTGGCAATAAACCATATCCACTCGAATATTCCGTTTGGTGTACCAGTCATAAGTATGTTCTCCCTTAACAATATCGCGTAACAATATCGCGCCGCTTCCGGAAAGGTATGAAAGCGGCGCGTAGCCTTGTGCCTGAATATGCCTTAAGGTCACCTCTAAAAACCTCGTTTGAGTGAAAATGTGTATAGCACACCGCCTGCTTCGTCAAGCCTCTCTAGCCGCATTATGCGCTACGCGCAAAACGCTGGCATTAAGCCTTGCGTCGTCGGCTTTCCTCGCATTCGGTGCACTCTACCCATTTTCACTTTTCAAACCGGTTTTTAGAGGTTCCCTTAATTAGCAGCGGGCTGAACGGAGATCGCCTCTTCCATCATCTTGTTCATGGTTTCGCGGTCAAGACCGATCGCCTCCATCGCTGCCTGAAGCTTATCGCGAAGCGCGGTATCGCTCTTGCGGGTCGCAATGCAGACGTTTGTCATTTCCTCGTCGCCGACAAAGGTGTCTTTCTCGTCAAGGACAATTATCTTGAGGTCGGTGTTTGTCAGCAGAGCCGATTCCGCGGTGGGAATATCAATTACCGCAACGTCAGCGGTTCCGTTGGACAGCGCCATGAATACTTCTGCCGTGGTTTCGTAGTTTGCGCCGAGCTTTACGTCGGGGATCTGATCAAGCAGCGGTACCCAGCCTGTGCCGAGCTGTGTTGTGGCTGTGACATTCTTGCCCGAAAGCTGCGAAAGTCCCGTTATATTTTCGATTTCGGAGCCTTTCTTTACGACAATGCAGTTGCTTCTGTAATAATACGGCTCGGTGAATGAGTAGGACATCATACGCTCGGAGGTCCTGCCCATACCTGCGATAATGCAGTCATATTCGCCCGAATCCATAGAGATACCGATAGAGTCCCACTCGACCTTATGTATTTCAAGCCCCATGCCAAGTTCGTCTGCGAGCTTTTTTGCCACCATAACGTCATAGCCGTAGGCATATCCGCCGCCGCCGTAAATTTCTATCGCGGTATCCCCGTTGGAAACCTCGGAGCCGACCTGCGTCCAGTTGAACGGAGCGTATGCGCACTCCATACCGACTTTTAAAACGCCGCCCGATGTGCTCTCGGAAGAATCTGCCTGTGAGCCTGAGCTGCCTGAGGTTGAACCCGAGCAGGCGGTCAATGCGCAAACCGAAATAACGCCTGCCGTAAGCAAACCGATCGCCTTAATAACAGCCTTTACTTTCATAATTGTTTCTCCTTTCATTGTGTGCCTTTATTTTCCTGCAACAGCTTCAACAGCTTCCCCGATTATCTCGCAAGCCTTGTCGCAGTCGCTTTCGGTTACAATAAGCGGCGGGACCATTCTGATAACTCTTGAGCCGATGGCGGTAATGAGCAGCTTTCTGTCAAAGCAGGCGTGCTTTACCTCAACGCTGTCAATGTCGTCAAATTCAACGCCCACCATCAAGCCCTGACCTCTTACCTCCTTGACATGAGGAAGCGCTGCCAGCTTCTTCATGAAGTACGCGCCGACCTTTTTGGCGTTGCCCGCAAGGTCCTTGTCCAGCATCTCGGTAATTGCCGCCAGAGAAGCGGCGCAGCATACGGGGTGTCCGCCGAAGGTCGTTCCGTGAGAGCCGGGAGTGAACGCCTTTGCCGCTTCCGCGGTAGCGCATATTGCGCCTATCGGCATTCCGCCGCCCATTGCCTTAGCCATTGATACAATATCGGGCTTAATTCCGTAGTTCATAAAGGACATCACCGCGCCTGTTCTGCACCAGCCTGTCTGAACCTCGTCAAGCAGCAGCAGAATGTTGTTTTCGTCGCAGAATTTTCTGAGTCCGGTCATAAATTCGGGAGTTGCGGGATTAACGCCGCCCTCGCCCTGAACAGGCTCAATCATAATAGCAACCGTATTTTCGGTGCAGGCGTCCTTGAATGCCTGCAAATCATTATAAGGCGCATAGGTGAATCCGGGAACCATACCGCCGAAGCCTATCTGACAGGCATTGTCGGGCTGACCGGTAGCGCTCATTGCGCCGAAAGTTCTTCCGTGGAAGGAGTGTGCGGCAGTAACAATGTTGTAGTGGTCGGGTCCGT
>JBJFHP010000005.1:0-1589 GCA_051893715.1 Oscillospiraceae bacterium | reverse complement strand
CGAGGAGGGAATGAAGGGGTTAAGCCCCGAATGGAAGCGGCGGTATTTCACCGGGGCAGGCGACGGAATGTACGAGGTTATCCCGAAAATCAAAAACGAGCTTATCTTCAAGCGCTTTAACCTCATGGACCCTATGCCCGAAAAATACAGGCAGCGCCCGTTTGACCTAATTTTCTGCCGCAACGTTATGATCTATTTTGACCAGCCGACAAAAAATGCGCTGGTGAACAGGTTTTACGACGTGCTGAAACCCGGCGGATATCTGTTTATCGGTCATGCGGAGAGCGTCGCGCGCAGCGAAACCAAATTCAGATACATAAAACCCGCAATATACCGCAGACCGCTCTGATATATGCATTTTGAACAGGGTCGGGAGGGGCTTTCATGAAGAGAATAAAACTTTTGGTTGTGGACGACTCCATTCTGTTCAGGGAGGTGCTCGCCCGATATATACGGCAGGACGACATGATCGACGTCGTGGGAACGGCGGGCGACGCCTATTCCGCGCGCGACATGATACTCAGGCACGAGCCCGATGTAATGACGCTGGACGTTGAAATGCCGCGCATGGACGGGATAGCGTTCCTGAAAAAGCTGCTGCCGCAGTATTATATCCCTACTATAATAGTTTCCGGCTCGGAGGAAAAGCGCAAGGCTGCGCTGCTGACAGGCGCGGTCGAGGTCATGGCAAAACCTGCCGCCCGCACAACAAAAGACATGGCGCAGTTTGCGGCGGAGCTGTGCGCGTCGATAAAGCGCGCATATACCAAGCGTAAGCCCGACGCCGAGCCGAAAAAGGAGCTTATTACTCCCATAAGGAGCGCCACAGGCGTTGTTTCAAACCGAACGATAACACCCCTCGCAGCGCCGCCTCCCTCGTCGGGGAAGAAGCGCAGGGCGGACGCTCTGATAGCGCTGGGGGCTTCAACAGGCGGCACCGAGGCTCTCGAGCAGGTCGTAAAGGCGTTCCCCGCCGACTCGCCGCCGGTGCTTATCGTGCAGCATATGCCCGCAGGGTTCACAAAATTGTACGCCGACAGGCTCAACCGCTCCTGCAAAATGGAGGTCAAGGAAGCCGAGGACGGCGACAGGGTGCGCCCGGGGTTAATTATTATAGGCGCGGGCGAGCATCATCTGCGGCTGTGCCGCGACTCGCGCGGGTGGTACGTTTCATCAAAAACGGGCGACAAGGTTTCGGGGCACTGTCCGTCGGTCGACGTGCTGTTTTCGTCGGTCGCGGAGAACGCGGGCGAAAATGCTATCGGCGCTATCCTCACGGGAATGGGCCGCGACGGCGCGGACGGGCTGCTTAAAATGCGTAACGCGGGAGCGTTCACCATAGGGCAGGACAAGGAGAGCTGCGTTGTTTACGGTATGCCCATGGAGGCGTACAACATCGGCGCGGTGGAGGTTCAGGCGCCGCTTTACAATATCGCGGATATTATTTTGGACAGTCTTTACTGAAAACATATCAAAAAAGCGGCGCTCTTATCGGAACGCCGCTTAATTTGTCGAAAAAGTCTTTTCGTCAAGTAATGAATATTGAATAATGAATAAAGAAGAATGAATAATGGCGGTATCGGCTTCGC
>JBJFHP010000004.1:22511-27545 GCA_051893715.1 Oscillospiraceae bacterium | reverse complement strand
CACGGGCGATATTCAGGACAGCTGGGAGTCCATAAAGCGCCTTGCGCTCTCGCAGGTAGGTAACGAGTGCTACGGCGGGAATTACTGCCACAACGACATTGATATGCTGGTCGTTGGTATGCACGGCGGCAGCAATAACGAATGGATAAACGCCTCCACCGACGGCGGCGTCAACGTTATCGCCGACAGCGCGTCCGCTGCGCCCGCTAAAATAGGCGGCTGCACCGACACCGAGTACAAGACACATTTCTCCCTCTGGGCAATAATGAACAGCCCGCTTATGATAGGCTGCGATATCCGGAACATGACCCCCGCAACAAAGGAGATACTCACCAACAAGGACGTTATCGCGATAAATCAGGATATCGAATGCCGCGGCGCATACTGCATAAAGCAGTGGAACAACCCCGAAAACGTGTTCTCTCTCGTCAAGCTGATGTCGGACGGCAGCTATGCTGTCGGTATGTTCAACTTCGGCGACCGCGACGGCGAGATGTCGCTTCAGTTCTGGGATATCGGACTTCCCTACGCAAGCGGAAAGGGCTTCGAGATATACGACTGCTGGAAGCACGAAACCCTCGGCAGATTTACCGAGCGCTTTGTTACTACCGTTGCACCGCATGACTGCATGGTGCTCCGCGCGCGCCTTGTCGATATGAAGTAACGCATGGATAACTGGAAAACCTGCAGGGAATGCGGCGCGCCGCTCGGCTCGGACGACATCGCGATAAATCAGAAGCTTATCTCGCGCAATGTACGGGAATTTTTCTGCATTGACTGCCTTGCCGTATACTACCGCACCACCTCCGAAGCAATAAGACAACGAATAGAGTATTACAGGAAAAGCGGCGAATGTACGCTTTTCCGCTGACACGAAAGGATACGGATATGAAAAAGCTCCTCTCTGCCGTTCTCGCGGCGGCAATGGCGGTATCTCTCGCCGCCTGCACCAAGTCCTCCGTGGACGAAAGCGCACCTGCCGACAGCTCCGCTCCCGACGCAGTGACCTCCGACAGCGCTCCGGGCGGCACTCCCGACGGCACGGCAACAGGCGGCGCGCTCTCCAACCCCGTTAAATTCACCGCCGAGGGCGATATTGACATGGAAGCCGCTCTCTCATACGAAACGGATTTCGACGCGCTCAAGGCGTCGCTCGCCGCAAAGACGGTCGACCTCGACAAGCCCGTTTCCGAAAACGCCCGCAATAACGAAAACACCATGGAGGTGTTCAACTACCTGCGCAGCATTTACGGAAAGCAGATATTATCCTGCCAGCAGCAAATGGATCTGAACAAGGTATATGAGGACAAGGTATTCTACCTTGCCTCGGAGGATCTCCCCGCGATGAGGGGCTTTGACTTCATATTCTGCACGGGCTCTTACGAGAACACCGACATGGTGGACGCCGCTATCGAATGGGGCAGGGACAACGGCGGTCTTGTCACCTTCACATGGCACTGGAACGTTCCCCGCGACATTGACGACAGCTCAAAGGGCTACGCGTTCTATCAGGAGGACATCATAAACTTTGACCCGCTCAACGCGACAACTCCCGGAACAAAGGAATACGAGGTCGTCGTTCATGACATTGACCTCATTGCGAGCTATCTTCAGAAGCTCGAGGAAGCAGGCGTGACCGTGCTGTTCCGCCCGTTCCATGAGGCAAGCGGCTCGTGGTTCTGGTGGGGACTTCAGCCCGCGGACAAGAAGCTCATCAAGGACGGGACTTACCCCGAAACCTATCAGCGCCTTTGGTATATGATGTTTGACCGCCTTGAAAATTACCACAAGCTGACAAATCTCATCTGGGTGTGGAACGGGCAGAGCAAATACACGACCGTTGACCCCAACACCTACGATATCGCGGGCATAGACTTCTACGCCGACAAGCTCGACCATTCCCCCGCGACAAGCAAGTATGAGGAGCTGAAAAGCTACACCTACGAGGGCAAAATGCTCGCGCTCTCGGAGGCGGGCTATATCCCCGACCCCGATCAGTGCATGGCGGAGGGCGTGACATGGCTCTACTACATGATCTGGAACGGCGACTTCATTTATGAGAGCACCGGCGGAACGCCTATCACCGACATGAAGGGCACTCCCCGCCCCAACCCCGAGCGCCTGACCGAGGAGCTTATCAAGCAGTATTTCTCCAGCGACAACCTCGTCACATGGAACAAGCTGCCGCAGTTCCGCTCGTCGACGCATGAGCTCCCCGAAAGCATAAGCGTTTGGAATTATTTCAGGACGCAGTAACAGCAAAAAACAGCTCCCGTCGATATTGTCGGGAGCTTTCTGTTATAGATTTCCCTCTCTACGCTGCGCAGATACAGCAAATTCTACGCTCCGTGTGTGTTATTCGAACCGTTCATCATGTACAATATAAGCAGGAAGGAGGAAACCCGATGGATCAGATAAAGATCGGCAGATTTATCGCCGATACAAGGAAATCACTGGGCATTACCCAAAGACAGCTTGCCGACCGCCTTTCGATAAGCGACAAGACTGTTTCAAAATGGGAATGCGGAAACGGGCTTCCCGAGGTTTCTCTCATGCTGCCGTTATGCGGCGAATTGAACATTACGGTCAATGAGCTGCTCACGGGCGAGAGGATCTCCGAAGCCGATTATCGGAAGAAAGCGGAGGAAAATATGATGGAGCTTATGCAGGAAAACAGAGAAAACAAGAAGAGAATGGCGCTGTCCGTTATCTGCGGCATTATTACAATTATCGCGGTGTGCTCGCTCGCGGTGATCGCGGCGTATATTGAAATGCACGCTGCGCTGCGCATTGCGGTCATTGTTTTCGCGGTACTTACCGCTGCGGCGGGAATAGGCGCAGCCTGCGTCCTTGAGGTCAAAGCGGGCTATTTCGAATGCCCGCACTGCAAGGCGCGTTTTGTCCCGACAACAAGCGAATTTGTGAAGGGTTACCATACATTGACAAAGCGCAGGCTGACCTGCCCCGAATGCAAAAAAACATCAATGTGCCGTCACAGAATAATAAGATAAATCAAATGACCGCATAATAACGCCCCCCACAGGGAAATTTCTCCCTGCGGGGGTAATTGTTTATTCGGGTAAAATGCCGCGCGGTCTGCGCTTGTACCTTGCCTTGTCGGAATACATCAGCTTGTCGGCAAGCTCGAGCAGCGAGTCGATACTGTTCACGCCCTTGAGCGGCGAGCAGAACAGCCCTATGCTGACATTCACGGTAAACGGGCAGCCCGACGCCTCGTTGAGCGCGTCAAGCGCGGCGAAAAACCTGCTGCGATAGCCTTCGCCCTGCTCCCGCGCGTCGCCGCAGCACACCCTCGCTACAACAAATTCATCGCCGCCGAAGCGGGAGCAAATTATCTCTTTGTCGCCCGCCGCAGCCTCGGTAAGCGCTTTTGCGGTGATGGTGAGCGCGTCGTCGCCCGCCGAATGCCCGAAGCGGTCGTTTATTCCCTTCATATCGTTAAGGTCGGCGGAGATGATGAAAATATCCTTATCGGGACTAACGCTGTCAAAGCTGCCCGGGAAGTTGTCGTAAAATCCGTATCTGTTATAAATGCCCGTAAGCTGGTCATGCGTGAACAAGAAGCTCAGGCGGTGGTTTAGCAGCGACAAATGCTCATGCAGACGCATCATTTCAAGGCAGCGGTTGAGCGTCGTCGAGAAGGCGCACAGGCGGTCGTTATGCCGCTCCTGCCCGACATACGGCGTGACATAATAACCCATTACGCTGCTCTGGAAGAACACAGGGAGAATAAAAAGCGTCCGCGTCATGCCGGGGAACGCACTGTCAAGGTCGGGGAGCAGCCGCTCCGAGCCGAAAACCGTTCCTTCGGGGAAAGGATAATTTTCTATCGAATTGCTGAACATCACCATCGGCTGAGGATAGCTTGTTTCGGGGATATTGTCCGAGTCGGAGTCGCCGCTGAAATAATCCGTAAACACCTTTGTCAGGCATAGCACCGAATCCCTGAAGCTGTATTCCCTCATGACGTCAAGGACATTCTCGGTTGTCGGATTTGCCGCAACCTTGTTTTCCATATTGTCCATATGGTCGCCGAAAACGCGAAATTCCTCGTACCCCTTGACATAACCGGTGAGCAGGCTGTTCCGCTGCGCGTTGTTCCTGGGCAGACAGCAGCAGCTCTCCGAAAATACCGGCCGATAGGAAATATGCGCGGTGTAGGGCTCCGTTGAAGCTCCCGACGAAATTTCCCCCAATATTTCAAGAACGGTTTGCGCCATTCTGTCGCTGTCGCAGACCGCCGTACACAGCCGCGGGTCGTGATAGCGCTCCATTTCGATACCGTCGAAGCCCGTTACGATAACATCGTCGGGCACTCTGTAACCGTGCTCCGTGAGCTTGGTGCAGACAGCTATCGCCATGGCGTCGTTGCAGCACACAAATGCGTCGGGGAGCGGCTCGCCGCTCGCGAAAAACGCGTCCATAGCCTCATAGGTAGGACCGTCCCAGAAATTCCCGTAAAGGATATCCCCCTCGGTAAGCGTAAGCCCGTAGCGCTTCATGACCTCCGCGCAGCTGTTCACCCTCGTGAGGGAAAATTCATTGTCGGGATACCCCGCCATGACCTTGATACGCTTGCAGCCGTGAACGGAAATAACGTGCTCGACGATCTCGCTGAACGCCTCGCCGAAGCCGAGGTCGCAGTAATACGCGCCGTCAAGCTTCTCCGCTATGGAAATGACGGGCGTATCGTTTTCGCGGCATCTGTCGACTACCTTTTTAACAACGCTGCGGTCGTGGATATAAATGGGAAGTATAACCATCGCGTCAATGATATCGCAGCTGAATATATCAAAAACGGAACGGGCGCCGTAATCGCTGCTGGTAAAATAAAACAGATCGCCAAAGCTCTGAAATACGAGGACGCGGTATTCGCCGCTTTTCTCCGCGGCAAGCGCAAGGGAGTCCACAAAATTCTTGACCGGCTCCTTATGAACAGAAGTGCAGCATACGCCGATAGTTTTTATTTTTTTCAAAAACAGCGACCCCCTTTTCCCCGAAATATTCCCGAAA
>JBJFHP010000004.1:0-22411 GCA_051893715.1 Oscillospiraceae bacterium | reverse complement strand
TTTATAATATATTATCTGAATCCGTAAAGCTGTACCTGCTCGAAGCCGTCAAGCAGCTCGTCGGACATCTTAAACGCGGTGTCAACGCCGCGCGCAACGCACTCGATAGGCTTATCCGCAACATAGCACGGCGCGCCGACATTCTCCGAAATGAGCTCCGCGAGCCCGCCCAGCATTGCACCGCCGCCCGTCAGCATTATTCCGTTCGAAAGGATATCGCCGACAAGCTCGGGCGGCGTCGACTCCAGCACGAGCTTTACCTGCTCGACTATCTCCATTGCGTTGTCGTGGAGCGCCTCGTATATATCCTCGTCGCTTATCTCAATGCTTTCGGGAAGCCCCTTTAGCAGATGTCTGCCGCGAATGATCATCGTATTTTCTCCCGTGGGAGAAAATACGTTTCCTATCTCTATCTTAGCCTTTTCGGCAGTCTTTTCGCCGATGAGTATTTTGTATTTCTGCGTGATATGGCGGATTATCGCCGCGTCAAACTTGTTGCCCGCCATTTTTATGGAGCGCGACTGAACTATGCCGTTAAACGAAACGATAGCCACGTCAGCCGTACCGCCGCCGATGTCAACGACCATAGTGCCGTTGGGCTTTGAAATGTCAACGCCCGCGCCGATAAGCGCCGCGATAGGCTCCTCAATGAGGAAAACCTTTCTCGCGCCCGCAGAAAGCGCCGCCTCGACTACCGCCCTGCGCTCAACGTCCGTAACGGAGCTCGGGACGCAGAGAACGACCCTCGGCTTCACCATAAAGCCGCCGTTGACCTTGTGGATAAATTCCCTTATCATAGCCTGCGTCATGTCGTTGTCGGAAATTACTCCGTCCTTCAGCGGGCGCACCGCCACGATGTATTCCGGCGTTCTGCCGATCATTCTGTATGCCTCTGCCCCGACCGCAACGACTGCCTTCTTTTTCTTGTCGTAAGCAACAACGGACGGTTCATTCAGTACTATACCCTTTCCCGCGACCGTGATGATGATATTCGCGGTGCCGAGGTCTATTCCTATATCAAGTGCCATTTTCTGTTATCTCCTGTTTCTGTTCCAATGTTCCGACACACCGAGTGTCGTAGATACTCTGTTTTATTATAACACCATTTGTCGTCAAATGCAATAAATATGTAAACATTTTCTGTAAAATGTAAAAATTTTTTTAAAATCAGAAACCGCTGCGGCAAACAGCGGTTCCGTTTATTGTTCGAATGTAAAAAATCACTTGAGAAGCTGAATGCCGCCGATAACGGGCAGGGGCTTCTCTTCGCCGTTGACAGCGTTAACTATTCCGATGATCATAAGAACCAGAATAAGTACATCGGCAATGCCGGCAACAATGGAAATGATCCACCCAATGATCGGAATGAAAGCTGTAATGCTTGTGATAACGGTCAGCGCAAGGCTTGCGATCGCAAGGATAAGAGCCTGATTAAGGTGGAACTTTGCGCCCTCCTTATCGCCTGCAAGGTAAGCGACAAGAAATCCGATCCATGTAAGATAACCAACTATGCTTGTTGTTTTTGCGTTCATAATAACCTCCATAATATAATGCCTTAGCAAATTTGCAGTTTAACTACAATAATAATTGTATACCAAAAGCACCCTCTTGTCAACCTTTATTGAATAAGTGTGCATTATCTTTCCGATTATTTGTCAAAAAAGCTAATTATCCTGCCTTTTGCCGCCAAAACTTCATTAAATCTGTCCAAATATTCGTAAGGGTATTTCAGGTTAGAAATGCGCTCTATGCGTTTTTCGGGAACATCGACAAGCTTTGTCGAAGCGCCCGCGCCGACGGCGAGGATCGTCTGAACCTCCTCCATGATGAAAACATTGTACAGGCTCTCTGTGCCGCGCTTTGCGTAGCCCGTGTTTTCGCAGTTGTCGGCGGTGTTCTTCTGGCGGTAGAGGTAATACGGCTCGTAGCCGTTGGCGGCAAGCTTTTCATGCGCATAGGACAACATTTCAGAAGCGCCCGACGGCTCGCTCTCCCGCTCACGGAACAGCCGCGCAGCCCGCTTCAGCGAAAGCGAATGCACCGTTATATTCTCCGGCGCAAGCTCACACACGCGGTCAAGGCTGCGCCTGAACCCCGGAACGTCGTCCGTCGGCAGCCCCGCAATGAGATCCATATTTATGCTGTCGAACCCGACCTCCCGCGCAAGCTCGTAGGCGCGCTCCGTCTGCGCGGCGGTGTGCCGCCTGCCGATCGCCTCGAGAACGCTGTCGTTCATTGTCTGCGGATTAACCGATATCCTCCGCGCGCCCGCCGCCTTTATCACATCAAGCTTTTCTCGGGTGATGGTGTCGGGTCTGCCCGCCTCGACGGTAAATTCCCTTACCCCCGAAAGGTCAAAGCATTCCAGCGCGCCGAAAAGCCGCCTTAGCTGCTCCGCGGAAAGCGTTGTCGGAGTGCCGCCGCCGAAATATATTGTGTCGAGCCTTAACCCCGCGCTGCGCGCCGCCTCCGCCGTGGCGGAGATCTCCCCGCACAGCCTGTCGAGATAATCCCCGACAAGCCCCGCCGCCTTGTCCACCGAGTGGCTGACAAAGCTGCAATAGCTGCACCTCGTCGGGCAGAACGGTATCGAAACATAAAGGCTGAACGACCGCTCGGGAATACTCCCGATAAGCGGGCGCTGTATCTCGTTTATCCTGTGGGCAAGCCTTGTCTTTTCCGGGGCGACAAGCAGCCGCTCCGCCGCCGTCCGCTCGTCAATGTCCGCAAGCAGCTTTACGGGGCGTATCCCCGTAAGAATGCCCCACGGCGGCTTCACCCCCGTGTATTCCGAAAGCACGCCGTACAGCAGTATGCACAGCTCCCTTTCCTGCTCCTTGTCGGGCGTGTCTGCGGGAACCACCGCTTCCCGCCGTCCCGAATATTCCCCCGAACAAAGCGTTACCGAAAGGGCAACGCTCCCGCCGCTTTGAATGCGCTCGGTAAGGCAGAAATCGCCGCAGGCGTCCTCCGCGCTGCGCGACATTGTTATCTTAACAGGCGGGAAAAAGCTTCGGAAAAGGCGCTCCGCTTCGTATGCGAACGGGTGACCGCTGAAAATAAGTGTCATGCCGCGCCCCTCAGTACGCCCCGATGTAGGGGTTGTATTTCTTCTCGTCGGAGAGCGTTGTCGGCTCGTCGTGTCCGCAGTATATCGTGTAGTCGCCCTCGATAAGGTTAATATCATGGAGCGTCTGCTTCATCTGCGCCCTGCTGCCCGAATATCCGTCCGTTCTGCCGATAGCACCGCGGAACAGCACGTCCCCCGAGAATATCACGTTCCCGAGCGTCTTGCAGAACAGCAGGCAGCTCCCCGCAGTATGCCCCGGCGCAGCCATGACCTTAAATTCCACGCCGCTCGCCGCAAATTCCTCCCCGTCGGAAAACGTCCTGTCGGGGACAACGGGTCGGAACTCCGTCCTCGGCATGAAATCCGCCCAGCTTTTCGCCGCGCTTGTCAGCATTTCCGCGTCAGGCGCGGGCGCGAGCACCTCCGCGCCTGTCTGCTCCTTTAACGCGGCAGCTCCCGCGAAATGGTCGAAATGCCCGTGCGTTAACACTATCGAGCCAAGCGTCAGCCCGTTCGTTTGCAGGAACATAATGACCTCCGTTGCCGAGGCGGGGTCAATGACCACCGCCTTGCCCTCCGCCGCAGGGATAATATAACAATTCGCCCCAAGCTCCCCGAGAGGGAGCATATAAACATCTTTCATAGCTTTTCTCCGTTATTTGACGCGCGTTACCTTTGTCACCTTTGCGCCGCCCTTTGTTTTGTTGTAGCTGTCGGTCGCGCTGAACGCTTCTATGAGCGCGGTTTCCATGTCGTTGAGCCGCTTCGCTTTCACGGGGACAATTCGCACATAGGCATATTTCCCGTATTTTATGTCCGCGTAAATATCGCCCTTTCCCTTGCCGTTGAAGTGATTGTGCACCCGCTGGCAAACATTCACCGACTGCCCGATATAAATGTTTTCATAGTTATAAAACCGCTTCCCCCGCACGGGAGAAGCGAATATCATGATAACATAGCACCCCGGGAAATCCGAGTATTTATAGCCTACGGGGTCATTGCCGCCGCTTATTATCCAGTTCTTTTCAAATTCCTCGCTTGAAATAAAGCCGCCGCGCCGCACCCTTCTGCGCAGCCGCGCATTTGTCGCACGGCGGGTATTGCGCAGGACGAGAAATCCCGCGAGTATAAGCAGCAGCCCCGCCGCTGCCGTGAAAAGCTGCTCCGTGGTGAGGCTGCAAAAAAATTCAATAATATCCAAAGCTGTTACTGTTTTCCCGTTCTGTCCACCGAGATAACGCCCGATATCTTCTGCAGCCGCGACATCACGTTCGACAGCTGCTCCACGCCCGCTATCTCTATGGTTATGAGAATGTTGTTGTTGCCGTTTTTGAGCCTGTGCATATTCATCTCGTGCATGGGGATATGGTTCGCCGCTATCGCTGCAGTTACGTCCGCTATTACCGAGGACTTCTGCTCGGTTATAAGGTCGATGGTCGCGCGGTAGGTGCTGTCGTCAACGCCCGCCCAGCTCGCCTTTATCCAGCGGTCCTTGTTTTCCTCGCTCTCCATGTTGTTGATGACGTTAATGCAGTCCTGCTTGTGTATCGAAACGCCGAAGCCCCTTGTCACGAAACCGATTATCGGGTCGCCGGGGAGCGGGTTGCAGCACTGCGCGAATTTCACAAGGCAGTTGTCAACGCCCTCGATGATTATTCCCTTGCGGCGGGAACGGCGGTTGGTTTCCTCGATGTTTTCCTCGTTGGATTTCGGCGAAGCCGCAGCCGTCTGCTGCTCCTTATGCTGCCGCGCCTGCTCCTCCTTTATGCGGGCGATTATCTTCGAGAGGGAAACTCCCTCGTAGCCTATCGCCGCGTACAGGTCGTCGACGCTGCCGAGGCGCTGCCGCTGCGCGGCTTCCCTGATGATATCGGCGTCAAGGGGTATGCCGTTGCGCTTGAACTCGCGCTCCAGCTCCTCCCTGCCGCGCTCTATGTTCTCCTCGCGGCGCTCCTTTTTGAACCATGAGCGTATCTTTCCCTTTGCCTCGGTCGTTTTCGCTATTTCGAGCCAGTTTCTGTTCGGACCGTAATTCGGTGAGCCGCTCGTCAGTATCTCGATAATGTCGCCCGTTTTGACCTGATAATCAAAGCTCACCATTCGCCCGCCGACCTTTGCTCCCGTCATCTTGTTGCCGACCTGCGTGTGGATAGCGTAGGCGAAGTCGATAACGGTAGACCCGAGCGGGAGCGAGAACACGTCCCCCTTCGGCGAGAACACGAAAACCTCGTCGGGGGCAAGGTCTGTCTTTATCGCGTCGGTTATCTGCTCAACGTCGTCCGCCTCCTGCTGACGCTCGAGGAGCTGCCGAACCCAGTCAAAGCGCTTCTCCCCAGCAACGGAGCCGTTAAGCCCCGCCTTATATTTCCAGTGCGCCGCGATACCGTACTGCGCGGTGTTGTGCATTTCGACGGTGCGTATCTGCACCTCGAACGGAATGCCCTCCCTGCCTATAACGGTGGTGTGGAGCGACTGATACCTGTTCGGCTTCGGGGTAGCAATGTAGTCCTTGAAGCGGTAGGGCATGGGGCGGAACATATCGTGGATAACGCCGAGGACGTTGTAGCACTCGATTACCGACTGCACGATAACGCGCACGGCATAAATGTCATATATCTCGTCAAAGCGCTTGTTCTTGACATACAACTTCTTGTAAATGCTGTAAATGGACTTAACGCGCCCCTCGATTATCGGCTCGGGCTTGATGTCGGAAATTCGTTCCCGAATGCGGGACTTTATCGTGTCGATAAAGCTGTCGCGCTCCTCCTTGTGAAGGTCGAGCTGGCGCTCTATCTCCTTGCAGCCGTAGGGGTCAAGGTAATGGATAGCGATATCCTCCATTTCCTCCTTGACGTCGCTCATACCTAATCTGTGCGCTATGGGGGCATAGAAATTCATGGTTTCGAGCGAGGTCTTGAGCTGCTTGTGAGGCGGGCGCGCATAAAGCGTGCGCATATTGTGGAGCCTGTCGGCAAGCTTGATGATAATAACGCGGATATCCTTGGACATTGCCATGAGTATCTTGCGGATATTTTCCGCCTGCTGTTCCTCCTTGGAAACAAGCGGGACAAGTCCTATCTTGGTAACGCCGTCAACAAGCAGCGCAACATCGTCGCCGAACTTTTTCCTCACCTCTTCGAGGGTGACCGGCGTATCCTCCACCACGTCATGGAGCAGCGCCGCGCACAGCGTGTCCGTATCCATGCAGTAATCCAGCAGTATCGAGGCGACGGAGAGCGGGTGCGTGATATACCTCTCGCCCGAGGAGCGCATCTGCCCGTCGTGCGCCTTATCCGCCAGATCATAGGCGCGCATTATCTTATCCGTGTCATACTGCTTGTCGCTCGCCTCTATCCTGCCGATAAGCTCTTCGATAGTGGAAATTCCCATAGCAATGCCGTCCTTCCGAAATAACTGATAAACGCCCGCTTATTCTTCGGCAAACTGCCGTTTAAGGTCAGCGAGCAGACCCGTTGCAAACAGGTCGGATTTTGTTTTCACGGGGATAAGCTCCGCCCGCTCCGCGTTGGGGGCAAGCTTTATCATGCCCGCCTGCGCGAACGCGTCCAGCGTTATCCTCAGCATACAATAATTCACCCCGCCGCAGTACACCGCGATATCCTCCGCGGACATTCCGCCGTGCTTCCTTACGAGGTCGTAAATACCCATGAGCGCCGCCCTGTCCTGCGGAATGACCCTCGGAGCGAGCCGCTTGTCGCAGCCCTCGCCGCGCGATATCTCCTCGTAAACGCGCTGCGCCGCGAAAAACCTGTCCTCCGCGAACTCCGACGGGCGCACGTCCTGCACCCGAAGATTGACGCTGCGGCTGCCGTTGTATTCGTTTATCTCCGCCGCCGCGATGATGTCCACCCTCTGCCCGACCTGCGGGTAAAATTTGTCGAACGGTATCTTAAAGGTCAGCGCCTTTAAGACAGCGCCGCCGCTTCTCACCTCAAACGAGGTGTACAGCCCGTTTTTGAGCGCGCGCTTTGACATCACCGTGCAGTCGCGCAGCAGGAAAAGCGGCTGCTTGTTGCCCTCGCCGAACGGCTCCAGCCGCCCCAGCAGCGCAACGTTCTCCTCCGTAAGCTCGCGGCAGGTAAGCTCCATGTCCGCGCATATCTCCTGCACGGGCATTTTCGGGTAGAACTCCCGCGCGTAGCGGTTGACCCGCTCGGTGAACTCGCCTATTTTGTCCGCGGGGAGAGAAAATCCTCCCGCCTTGGGGTGACCGCCGAACTTGGTCAAAATATCGGAGCATTCCGTAAGCATTCTGTGCACCGAAAAGCCCTCAAAGCTCCTGACAGAGCCGCGCCCCTCGCCGTTTTCCACAGCAATGACTATCGTCGGCTTTCCGTATTTTTCCATTATCCTCGCGCAGGCGATACCGATAACTCCGTGGTTCCAGCCCTCGCCCGCAGCAACAATAACGCGCTGCCGCAGTATCGACGGGTCGTTCGCAAGCTGCTCGGAAATGTCCTCCATTATCCTCTGCTCCGCGTTTTTCCGCTCGTTATTCATCAGCGCCAGCTCCTCGGCAAGCCGCGAAGCGTTCTCCGCGCTGTCCGCAAGCAGCAGCCTTGCCGCCTTGTCCGCGCCCGACATACGCCCCGCCGCATTTATCCTCGGGCAGACCGAGTATGCAAGCGTGGTCGAGGTCATGCTTTCGGGGGCAAGTCCCGCAGAGCGGATAAGCCGCTCCAGCCCCAAATTCTGACAGCGGCGTATATTTTCAAGCCCGCGGCGGACTATGTAGCGATTTTCCCCCAAAAGCGGCACAACGTCGCCTATCGTCCCCACTGCCGCAAGGTCGGAATACTGCTCCATAACAAAATTCTCGTCGCCCTCAAGCGCGCAGAGAAGCTTCAGAACAACTCCCGCGCCGCAAAGGTACTTGAACTCCGACATATCGTCCGCCCTGTGCGGGTCAACGCACGCGCCGCATACAGGCAGCTCCTCGGGCGGCTGGTGGTGGTCGGTTATGACAAGCTCCGCGCCGTGCTCGCGGATATACTCCGCCTCGGCAGCCGCGCTCACGCCGTTGTCTACGGTAATTATAAGCTGCGTCCCGCCGTTCAGTATCCTTGTCAGCGCGGGGATATTCATTCCGTAGCCCTCCGAGCGGTCGGGTATGTAAAAGTCAACGTCCGCGCCCATAGCTTCAAGGTAGCTGTACAGGATAACGGTCGCAGTAACGCCGTCGCAGTCGTAATCCCCGAAAACGGTTATCTTCTTTTCCTCCTCGATAGCCCTCCCGATGATCTCGGCAGCCTTGTCCATGTCGCGCAGCGAAAACGGGTCGGAAAGGCTCTCACACGCGAAGAAATCGCGCGCGGAGTCCATCGTGTATATCCCCCGCCGAAGAAGCAGTCCGCCAAGAAAATCGCCAAATCCTCCGAGGATATCCCCGCCGCCCGCAGGGGCAGCCGCCGTCCATTTTTTCAATGCTTTATCCCCTTTGCCCTTTGAATAAAATCAGACGCTGAGCTCAACGTGCTCGCCGAGAAGCTCCTTATTTGCCTCAAGAACGGGCTTTATGAACTCCGCAAGGTACTCCTCCGTCTGCTCGGGAGCGCGCCCTACATAATTCTCGGGAATAAGCACAGCCTCTATTTCTTCCTTGGTTATCTTGAACGCGGGGTCAGCCGCAATGCGGTCTACAAGGTCGTTCTCCCCGCCCATCTTGACCTGCTTTGCGGCGGCGTGGGAGTGGGTGCGGAGCAGCTCGTGCAGCTCCTGACGGTTGCCGCCGTTCTCAACGGCTCTCATCATGATGTTCTCGGTAGCCATGAACGGGAGCTTCTTCATAAGGCGCTGTCTTATCATCTCGGGATAAACCTGAATGCCGTCGGTTATGTTTATCATTATGTTAAGTATCGCGTCAACGGCAAGGAAGCCCTCCGCAACGGAAACGCGCTTGTTCGCGCTGTCGTCAAGCGTTCTCTCGAACCACTGCGTGCCTGCGGTGAACGCGGGGTTGAGCGTGTCTATCATAACGTATCTCGCAAGGGAGGTTATGCGCTCGCTGCGCATGGGGTTGCGCTTGTACGGCATAGCGGAGGAGCCTATCTGGTTCTTCTCGAACGGCTCTTCCATCTCCTCGAAATTCTGGAGCAGGCGCAGGTCGTTGGAGAACTTGGAGCAGCTCTGCGCAATTCCGCCGAGGGTGGACAGCACCTGACTGTCTATCTTGCGGGAGTAGGTCTGACCGCTCACGGGAACGCACGCCGTAAAGCCCATTTCCTCCGCGATAGACTTCTCCAGAGCCTTTATCTTGTCGGAATCGCCGCCGAACAGCTCCACAAAGGAAGCCTGCGTGCCCGTTGTTCCCTTCTGACCGAGAAGCTTGAGGTTCGCAATGCGGTATTCCACTTCCTCAAGATCCATGAGAAGCTCGTTCATCCACAGCGTCGCGCGCTTGCCGACGGTGGTGGGCTGTGCGGGCTGAAGGTGGGTATAGGCAAGGCAGGGCATAGCCTTGTATTCATCGGCGAATTTCGCAAGGTTGGCAAGAACGTTGACAAGCTTTTTCTTTACAAGCAGCAGCGCGTCGCGCATGATGATTATGTCGGTGTTGTCCCCGACATAGCAGGAGGTCGCGCCGAGGTGGATTATTCCCGCCGCCTTGGGGCACTGCTTTCCGTAAGCGTACACATGGGACATTACGTCGTGGCGGACTTCCTTTTCGCGCGCCTCGGCTACGTCGTAGTTGATGTTGTTTACGTTGGCTTCAAGCTCGTCCACCTGCTCCTGCGTCACGGGCAGACCGAGCTTCATCTCGCCGCGCGCAAGCGCTACCCACAGCTTTCTCCAGGTGGTGAACTTCTTGTCGGCAGAGAAGATGTACTGCATTTCCTTGCTTGCGTAGCGAGTGCAGAAAGGGCTTTCATATGAATCGTAGTTCTTTGACATAGTTTTACTCCTCAATTTTTTGTAGTTACAATATTACCTATACATTGTACCACATTCTGCGCCAATATACAAGAGTTTTTTTCATCAAAAAGCGACAGCAAAACAGCCCGCCGCCCGTCGAAATGCGCAATTTTCCCCCAAAAAGAAAGCCGCCGTAAATGCGGCGGTAAAACGGCGGGAAAAGCGCGTGGGCATTTTTTTGGTGGCAAATACACCCGAGCACATTTTCCCCCAAAAACAAAACCGCATAACAGAGCCGTTAGTTACGGGTTTGGGGCATTTTTTGAAAATCTCTGCCCCAGAAATGCCCCAAATGCCCCAAAAACGCCAACAAACCGCATAGTTAAGCCATTTGCGGCAAATAAAAAATGCCCCAAAATGCCTTTTTTGCCCCAAACTATTTTTATCCGCGCCGCCTCCGTTATAAAATCAAAGCCTCCCACATATCAATAGGACAAGAGTAAATCAGCGGAGGGAAAATATGAAGCTTAACAAGAAATCATTCAAATTGACCATCTCGATAGTATGCGCGTTCGTGCTGCTAGCCGTCTGCGCACGCGTGACGGAGCGCGCCCTGCCCGCTTCCGCGCAGACAGGCGAAAAGCCCGTCATAGTGCTTGACGCAGGGCACGGCGGGCTTGATTCGGGGGCAGTCGGGAAGAGCGGGCTGCTCGAAAAGGACGTAAATCTGTCCATTGTACTGGGGCTGCGCGATATGCTCGAGATGTCGGGGTTCGAGGTAGTGCTCACCCGCGACGAGGATATCTCCATATACGACCCCGGCACGGAGGGCGTGCGCAACCAGAAGCTGTCCGATATGGATAACCGCCTTGAAATAATCCGCAGTTACCCCGACAGCATATTCCTGTGCATTCACCAGAACAATTTCACCGACCCGCAGTATTTCGGCGGGCAGATGTTCTACAACAATAACAACCCGAACAACCGCACCCTTGCACAGATAATGCAGAACCGCTTCGCAATACTACAGCCGGGGAATGACCGCGAAATAAAGCTGTCGGGCGAGGAACTCTACCTGCTTAAATCCAACCAAAACCCCTCGCTCATGATAGAGTGCGGCTTCCTGTCCAACCCCGACGAGGAGGCAAAGCTGTCAACGTGGGAATACCGACAGCAGGTCGCTTTCACGATATACGGCGGGCTTATGGAATATATTGACGCAACGGCTGAAAAGCCCGACGAGTTCGAAACGTTCGGGGAGTAATTATAAGGCAACACCGCACAATTACCGGCTACGCCTTTGCCCAGACCGACGTAGTCGTCTTTCACGCTTGCTTGCATCTTTTCCGCCATATTGCACAACTACTCCTTGACGGGCGTCAGCCCGCCTGCGTCGTAGTTGTACAATCTGACGAAAAATCTGCGGCGCAATCGCACGACAATAATTATGCGGTGTTGCCATAACCGCTCACTTGTCCTCGGGCTTTTTCTCGGATATCGCGCGGAACGCCTGCTCAAGCGTGTTCACGCCGATTATCTTTATGTCGTAATTGTCGCTTTTGCTAAGGGAGGAGAACGACTGCTTCGGGATAATGCACTTCTCAAACCCGAGCCGCGCGCCCTCCCTCACCCTCTCGCGGACATGGCTCACCGCGCGGACCTCGCCGCCCAGACCGACCTCGCCGAACACCATGACCTTCTCGGGTATAACCTTGTCGCAAAGCCCCGAATAAAGCGCCATTGCTACCGCAAGGTCAGCCGCGGGCTCGTCTATCCTAAGCCCGCCGACAATGTTCACATACACGTCTACGCCGCCGAAGAAAAACCCCGTCCGCTTTTCAAGTACGGCAAGTATCATATAAAGCCTGTTGTAGTCAAACCCCGTTGCGACGCGCCTCGGCGAGGATAACCCCGATTTTGTGACAAGCGCCTGAACGTCGGCAAGTATCGGTCTTGTCCCCTCGACGGAGCACACCACCGCGCTGCCCGAAATGTTGCACACCCGCCCCGAAAGCATCATCTCGGACGGGTTGGTGACTTCTTTAAGCCCGTCGTCGCCCATGCTGAAAACGCCTATCTCGTTCGTTGAGCCGAAGCGGTTCTTTATCGCGCGCAGTATGCGGTGGGAAAACTGCTTCTCGCCCTCGAAATACAGCACCGTGTCAACGATGTGCTCCATTATTTTCGGACCCGCGATACCGCCGTCCTTGTTGACGTGCGACACGATAAACACGGGTATCTCCTCCGACTTAGCCATGCGCATGAATGCGCCCGTGCACTCGCGCACCTGCACAACGCTGCCCGCCGCGGAGCTCACCGCGCTCGAGGTTATCGTCTGTATCGAATCGATTATCACGACCTCGGGCTTGTTCGCGCAGACCGCGTGAACAATGCTCTCGCAGCTGTTGTTGGACGCGAGGAAAAGGTTGTCGGAGTTAACGCCGAGCCGCTCCGCGCGCAGCTTTATCTGCCGCTCGCTCTCCTCGCCCGAAACATAGAGGATAGTGTGCTCCCTGCCCATGTGACCGCATATCTGTAACAGCAGCGTGGATTTCCCTATGCCCGGGTCGCCGCCGATAAGCACGAGCGAGCCTTTGACAAGCCCCCCGCCCAGCACCCTGTCCAGCTCGGATATTCCCGTTTCGTAGCGCGTTTCGTCGTCATAGGAGATGTCGCCGATACGGCTGTATTTGAACTCCCCGACGGGCGCGGATATCTTTCCCGCTATAGCGGCGGGCGGGACTGCTTCCTCGATAGTGTTCCATTCCCCGCAGGCGGTGCACCTGCCGTTCCATTTGGGATATTCCTGCCCGCATTCGCGGCATACAAACAATGACCTAGCCTTTGCCAAAGCATTTCCTCCCTATCAACAGATGAGCCGCCATTTCGGGCGGCTCTTCAGCTTATCGAAAAGGTCTTTTCGACAAAAAATGAATATTGAATAATGAATAACGAAGAATGAATAATAACGGTATCGGCTCCGCCGATTGTTCAGAAAAATATAAATATATCGCACTTTTATCCGTGCCCGCAGGGCACACCAAAATTATTCATTATTCACTATTCTCTATTCATTATTCATTAAGATAAACCCTTTCGGGGTTTATCGACAGTATGACGAGCCGCCTTGAATGGCGGCTCATGCTGTTTTTATTACGGGGTCACTCCCTCGAGCGCTGCTTCATTGCGCGCTCTATCTCTCTGCCCGCGTCGCGCTTTGCCATGTCGTCGCGCTTGTCGTGGAGCTTTTTGCCCTTGCACAGCCCGACCTGCACCTTGACCCTGCTGTCCTTGAAATACAGCGATATCGGTATCAGCGTGTAGCCGCCCTGCTTGACCTGCCCGAAAAGCTTCAATATCTCCTTTTTGTGCAAAAGAAGCCTGCGCACGCGGTAGGGGTCGCGGTTGAAAATGTTCCCCTTTTCATAGGGAGCAATGTGCATATTGCGTATAAAAGCCTCGCCGTTTTCTATGGATATCCATGAATCCTTGAGGTTGACGCCGCCCTGACGAATGGATTTGACCTCCGTCCCGAACAGCTCTATTCCCGCCTCATAGCTCTCGATGATGAAATATTCATGGCGCGCCTGACGGTTTTCGGAAATGGTTTTTGTATTCATTCTGCCTCCTTGCCCGCGGCAGCCGCCGTGGGATCATTCCATTCCGATGCTGTATTTCAGTATGGACACCGCGTCGTCCGCTCTGACCCAGCCGTCGCCGTTGATATCGCCCGCCGCTTTCTGCGCGTAGGTTTCAAGCGTCGTTTCGCCTGTTACCGCGCGGAGAATGCACACCGCGTCAAGCGCGGTGATGTTGCCGTCGCCGTCAACGTCGCCGGGGACAACTATGGTGTAGGACGTGCTGCTGCCCGCCGCCGTCGCGGTCATTCCCGTCGCGATATATTCGGTGTCGGAAGCTGTCGTGCCGTCCGTTTTTCTGACAGTAACGGAGTCGCCGTTCTCGAGTGAATCCCTGAACGATCTTACCGTGTACTTCTTCTTGAATGTGCCCGAAATGGTAAGTTTGCCGTGGTCTATCGTGAAATTGTTTGAGATCATGTCAAAGTTCTGAACAACAGAGCTTATGAAATAATCGCCGCCCTCGTCAAGACTGAGCGTAACGCTGCCGTTCTTGACCGCAACGTTTGTGACAAGCTTGGACGTCTTTGCCGCAGCGTCCCACTTGTAAAGGCGGTATGTACCGTTAGAGTACCTTGCGGATATGTCAAGGGTTATCGCCGCCTTGCCGGGGAAGCTTCCCGTTTCGGCAAAGGAGATTATCTGATAATCCGCCGCGCTGCCCACCTGAAGGCGAATAGCCTCCTCGTTGGCAGATTCGTATTTTATCTCGGGGTCAAACGCCTTCGGCTCTGTGATATCCTTGCCGTTGAACACCCATGTGTACTTATAGCCGCCGCGCGTAACGCCGGTATAGGTGACGGTCTTGTTTATGCCGTATATCTCGTCAAAGTCGGACTTCGGCGCCTTGTCGGGAACGGACAGCGATGTCGCGGTAAGCCCCGCCTGAGCCGCCTGATAAGCCTTTATCGCCGCGTTCGCGTCAACGACGGAAGCGTCCGCGTCGCCCGAAAGCTCCTTCAGCCTTGCGACAGCCGCCGCGAATTTCGCCCAGCTTGCCTCGGAATAATCCTCCTCCTTATAGGAAGCGGAAATGGCGATAAGATCGGTGAGCACCTTCTTGGTGTCGGCGGAAATTCCGCTGACAAGCGCGTTCTTCGCTCTTTCAAGCGAGGTGAGCGCCTCCTTCACCATGTCGCTGTCCGCGCTGCTGTAGGACAGGATAGTAGTCGCGGTCTTTAGCGCCGCCTCGAAATTCGTCCAGCTTGTCGCCGCGTAATCGGCTTTCTTGTAGCTCTTGCATTCGTCTATGAGCATTTCAAGGCGCACCTTCATGGTCGCGGGGTCGTCGCCGTCGAGGAAGTATATCTTTACCGCTGCGGAGGTGTTGGGGTTGCCCGAGCCGCTGCCGTAAAGCTTCATAACAACGTCAACGCTGCCCGACTTGCCGGTAAATGTGACCTTGTGATCCTTGCCGACATATTTTGAGAGATCCCATGTTTCAAAGTCGAGCGCGTGGTAATAGTCGTCGCCCATGATCTCGCTGTCGTCGGGGTCGTTCTCATTGTAGGGCGGGAAAAGCGGGTCGTAGAAGAACTCGGGGAGCGTCGTCCCGTCGGACATCTTCACCGAAGCGAGTATCTTGTTCTTGAGGGCGTTCTCGTTAATCGTTTCGCCCTTCATGAAATAATATGCGGTGGGAGAAGCCGTTATCGAGCGCTGACCCGAGGAGTTGATAAGGTTGCCGCTTATCTTCTTGGTCGCGGCGTCAAGCGAGATATACCACGACGGAATGCTCGTGAGGTAGTTGTTGCTGATATCAATGCTTGTAAGGCTTATGCACTGTGTGAGGTCAACATTGCCGAACGACGAGTTGCGCAGCAGGTTGTTCGAGAGGTTCAGCGTGCGCAGCCTTGTCATATATTCAACGCACTCGGGCAGACTTTCAAGCTTCATGCTGCTGAGGTTCAGCGTGGTTATTCTTTCAAGGTCGGCAAAGGTTATCTCTCCGAGAGCCTTGTGCGTGAGGTTAACAACGGTCTTTTCAAAGCTGTCCTGCGCCTCGCGGGTGCTTGCGGTGTCAAACATTGACAGCGGCACGAGGTCGGTGCTCTGATACGACGTTGTAACGAGCGCAAATGCGGAGCCGCCGACAACGGCAGGCACCGACGAAACGGCGATCGCCGCAGCAGTCAGAACGGATAATATCTTTCTTTTTTCAGCCATTTCAACTACGTCCTTTCTGTGATTGCCGCGCGATATTCCCCATGCTCGGCGGCATTTTTATCCGGTCGGTATCAAGCGGCGGGCGTTATTCCCCGCCGCATACAATTATACAATTTTAGTATACCACACTTTTTTGTATTTGGCAAGAGTTTTTTCAAATTTTGGTTAAAAACAACTTTCACCGTCATGGTGCATAATAAATGCGGTTCTTTTGGGGTGAAATTTTTCTTGCATATGCGCGTTAAAAACTTGACATTTTCACTCAAATATTATATAATTATAAAAAATGGAAACCGTGATCGAAAGGGATAACGGAGAAAATTCACCGGGGGGATATAATATGGCAGACAGAAATACATTGCTTATCGTCGACGACTTCGAGTTCAATCGGCTTATGCTCTGCGATACCTTCAGCGACCGCAGCGTTATCGAGGCGGAAAACGGTCAGCGCGCTATCGAGGAGTTCGAGCTCCATAAGGACGAGCTGTGCGCGGTGCTGCTTGATATAATGATGCCTGTCATGGACGGCTTCGGCGTTCTTGAATATCTGGTAAAGAACGGCTACATAGACGATATACCCGTTTTCATAATCAGCGCGGACACCTCCGACAAGTCGCTCTCCCGCGCATACGACCTCGGCGCGGCGGACGTTATTGCGAAGCCATTCAATATCCGCTTCGTAAGGCGCCGCATTGACAACATAATCGAGCTCTACAATCAGCGCAGACATCTCCGCTCCGTTGTCAGCGCGCAGAACAAGATCCTCGAGCAGCAGGGCAGCAAGTGACCCTTATCGACCTTATTAACCTTAATAAACACCGACGACCGCTCCCGACGCGAAAAGACGGGGGCGGTTTTTGTGTTGACATTGTTGACATTATTATACTTTTATTGTATAATAAACACAACGGATAACAGGCAATTTGCGAGGTGCCGAATGAACGGGAAAACAGAAATCATTGAAGAACGTATTTCCGCAAGGGAGTATATTGACTTCCTGAAAAGAACGGATCTTGGTTCGCAGTACCCAAGGGAACGTTTTGAGGAAAGAATAGAAAAGCTTGTCAATTCCGTTTCGATAAGCCTTGCCGCGCGGGACGAAAACGGGACGCTTATCGGCGCGCTTTTCGGGCTGACCGACTACGCCTATTGGCTGTATATCACGGATCTCGGCGTTGACAAAGCCTATGTGGGCATGGGAATAGGCAGCCGCCTTGTAAAGACCGCCCACGAGATAGCGGGCGGCGAAAAGGATATCGCGGTGTATCTTATTGCAAACGATAACGCGATCCCGTTCTACGAAAAATTGGGCATGACAAAAGCAGACGATGTTATGATGTATAATCACACGGAATGGACAGGGTTTGTCGTGGAGTGACCATACGGCGGGAATACGGGCAGTCGGCGCGGGCGGCTGCTTTTTTCCGCAAAACAGATTGAAAACCGATAAAAAATGTGGTATTATTGAAATATAAGAAGCGAAAAGGGAGATGTATCGTATGGGAATAATGGAGTGCTTCATTATAATAATGGTGCTGATAGTTGCGATACGCGCGGTGAACGAGCGGTTCATTCATATGCAGGGGGATATCGCGCTGGTGCTTTTTTCCTCGGCGATAAGCGCGGCGCTGCTCATTGCGGCGCATTTTTCGGGAGAGAGCGCCTTTGCCGATTTTGTGGGGAATATGGGCAGCTTCAGCTTCTCGGAATATCTTCTTGACGGCGTGCTGTGCTTTATGCTTTTCTCGGGCGCGGGAAAGGTGAATTTCCGCAAATTCAAGTCCAACATCAAGACGATAAGCCTGCTTGCGCTTATCTCGACGGTCATTTCCTCGGCGGTATACGGGCTGCTGTTCTGGGCGGCGGGTTATATTTTCGGAATAAAGCTCGATGTGTGGCTGTGCATTCTCATGGGCTGTATCGTGTCCCCGACCGACCCTATCGCCGCGACGGGTATACTTAACAAGCTCGGGCTTTCGAAGAATGTGACATCTGTCATTGAGAGCGAGTCGCTGTTCAACGACGGTACGGGCGTTGCGCTGTTCCTGTTCGTCAAGAGCATTGTCAGCCGCAGCGGCGAGGAGAATTTCCTGTTCGTTATGCTAAAGGAGGTGCTCGGCGCGCTTGCGGTGGCGCTGGTGGTGTCTTTCCTGCTGTTCAGGCTGATGACGCTCACAAAAAGCCCCGTTACCCGCATTATCATAAGCCTTACGGACGTTTCGCTGTGCTATGCGGTGTGCGAGCATTTCGGCTTTTCGGGAATAATCGCCTCCGTAGTATGCGGAATGTATTTCTCCTACATGACCTCGAAAAAGCATGATTCCATCATAATAACCGACCCCGAGGACGTATACCGCAGCTTCTGGGACGCGGCGGAGGAGATACTTAACTCCGTGCTGTTCGTCATGATAGGTCTGTCGCTGCTCAGCGCGAAGCCGAGCGAGTACCTGTGGTTCATTATCCCCGCGTCGATAGTCATAGGGCTTGCGGCGAGGTTTTCGGGGGTATTCACGGCGGGCATTATAACCGGAAAACGCAATATCCCCGGCAGCTACAATCTCCCCGAATATTCCGCGCTGATGACGTGGACGGGGCTGAAGGGCGGGCTTTCGCTCGCGCTCGCGATGAGCGCGGGAGAGTTCCTCGGGGAAACGGAATATCTTCTGGCGGTAAATCTTGCATACGCAACGATATTTTTCACAACGATAGTTCAGGGGTTAACCACAAAAACGATATACAAGCGGATAGAGCACAAAAAGGCGCTCCGTCTGAGGAAAGAAAGCGAGGCAGCGAGGTAACATGAGAATAATAGTTGTCGGAATGAGCAGCATAGGCTCGTTTCTTGTGAAGATACTTTCAAGCCGTCCCGAATACGACGTCACTGTCATAGACAGCAGAAAGCAGGAGGTCGACAGAGTGACCGACCTTTACAACGCGGCGGGAATATGCGGCAGCGGCTCGTCAAGGAGCGTGCTTATGAAAGCGGGCGCGGACACGGCGGACGTTGTTGTCGCGCTTACTCCCGTAGACGAGATAAACATAATGTGCTGCATGATAGCGAAAAGCTGCGGCACGCGCTACACCGCGGCGATGATATATCAGCCCGACCTTGCCGAGGAAACGGACTATTTCAAGGGGCTTGCGTCAATTGATTATGTGATAAATCCGAGGCTGGCAGCCGCAGAGGAGATAAGCCTTCAGGCGGGGCTTACGGGCAGGGTCAAGACAGACGCGCTGTTCGGCGGCAACGCCGTAATGCTCCGCACGAGGGTGGACGGCGGCAGCAGGCTTGACGGCAAAACCATGGCGGAAATAAGGCAGATATTCACCGAAAGAATGCTCGTCGGGACGGTATGCCGCGGCAGCAAAATATTTATCCCCGACGGGAAATTCCAACTGCGGGCGGGGGACGAAATGGAGATAATCACGGCGAAAAGCTCCGTTCCGTCGATACTGAAAAGTCTGGAGCTCCCCGACGCGGCGTCGGGCAGGGTGCTTATAATCGGCTGCGGAACGACGGGTTACTATCTCGCGCGGCATTTTATCGGGCAGAAAAAGTCGGTCAGAATTGTCGAGCGGGACATGGCAAGGTGCCGCATTCTTACCGAATTATTCCCAAACACAGAAATAACCTGCATAACCGACGCCGACTCGCTCATGCAGCAGGACCTCATGAAGAACGTTGACGTGTGCGTATGCCTCACGGGAGAGGACGACCGCAACCTTGTGAACTCGCTGTACGCGTGGTCGTGCGGCGTGCGCTCGGTCATAACCCGCATAAGCTCGCCGCAGTATGAGAACCTGCTGCGCAAGACCGACATACAGATAACCGTTTCTCCCGTTGTAACTGCGGCGGAAAGGCTGCTTGGCTTTATACGGAACATTGCGTTCAACAACGAAAAGGGCGACGACATCGGGCAGATAAATCTCATCGCGGACGGCGGCGCGGAGGCTATCGAGTTCATGGCTTACGACAACTGCAAGGCGCTTGATATCCCGTTCTCCTCGCCGGATTTCAGGCTCAACAAGGACGTAATAATCGCGCTTATCATCAGAAACGGCGAAACCATGATACCCGACGGGAAAAGCGTCATAAAGAGCGGCGACCGCGTTATCGCGGTAACAAAGTCGGGCGGGCGCTACAACACGCTGAACGAAATATTCAGATAACATGATCTGTCCCCGCTGCGGCAAACGGCGGGGACATGATATTTGCGGCGTTAATTTTGCGATACAGCCGTTATCCGCTATTGACACGGCTCGGTTTTTGTGGTAGAATTAAGGTTATGGATAAGTATATCTTAATATAGAAAGGAAACAGAAAAATGGCAGAACAGAAAAGAATGCTTCTTATATACCCCGATTTTCTCAAGGAAGAGATGTTCAACCGAACCAAGCTCGGAAATTACAGCGAGGGTCTTGCCTCGATATCTGCGGTGCTGAAGCAGGGCGGTTACGACGTCAAGCTTTATCATCAGCTCTATATGCCCGACAAGAACGAGTTTATCGAAAAGGTAAAGAGCTTTGCCCCCGACGTTATCGGATTTTCTATGAGAACGACCGCCGTTCCGTTCGTTACGGAGATGTGCGGCTGGCTTGCCGACGAGCTTCCCGATATATATGTCACTATCGGCGGCTACCATGCGATACTTGTTCCCGACGAATGCATAAAGATCCGCGGCTGCAACGCCGTTACCGTCGGCGAGGGCGAATACCCGCTGCTTGACCTTATGGACAGTATCCGCGACGGGAAAATGCGCACCGATATCGAGAGCATTTATTTCAAGCTTGACAACGGCGAGATAATAAAGAACCCCGTGCGCCCGCTTATTGAGGACCTTGACACGCTGCCGTTCCCCGATTTCGACCTGTTCGACTACGAAAACCTTGACCGCTCGAAGAATTTCACGGCTATGGTAATGCTGTCGCGCGGCTGCCTGTTCAGCTGCACCTACTGCGGCAACTCGCAGTTCCGCAACATTTACCCGAACAAGCAGAAATACTGCCGCTTCCGCAGCCCGCAGAAGGCTATCGAGCTGCTTGAGCTGCTGTTAAAGAAATATCCTTTTATAAAGTACATTGAGTTCCGCGACGCGATATTCAATATGTACAAGGACTGGTTCTACGAGTTCATGCCAATGTACATTGAGAAGATCCACCTGCCCTTCAACTGCAACCTCCGCTTTGACATTCTTGACGAGGACATGATAAGAATGCTCAAGGAGGGCGGCTGCTACATGATCGACATCGGTCTTGAGAACGGCAACGAGGAATTCCGCCGCAAGTACCTCCACAGAAACATGAAGAACGACCACATGATACAGGTGGCAAAGTGGTTCAGAAAGTACAAGATAACCGCGCTCACCTACAACATCGTCGGTCTGCCGTATGAAACGCTTGAGCTCTCGCTTGAAACGATAAAGCTCAACGCTAAGCTCGACGTCGACAAGGTTATCCCGAACATCTTCTACCCCTACCCGATGACCATTCTCGAAAAGACCGCGCGCGACGGCGGCTTTATCGATCCGTCCGTTGACCCGAACGATCCCGTTCAGCTCCGTATGCCGCAATATCCCAAGTACGACATTCTGTACATGGCATACAACTTCAACAAGCTTGTCAGGAAGTACAAGGCGATCTACGAGCTGCCCGAGGAACAGGCAAAAATCAAGGAAGCCAAGCTCGACAAGAAGATAACCTCGAAGCACTACCCCCGCAAGTTCCTCTACAAGACCGCGAAGCTCAAGGAGGACGCATTCATCTTCGCAAAGCGCACCCTCAAAAAGGTCTCGCCGAAGCTCTTCATCTTCCTCAAAAACAAAACCATGAAAGAAGTAAAACAGTGACCTTTTATCGCAAAAGTGACAGTCCCGCTCTGTCGGGCGGAAAGGTGCTTTAAGGCGCTGCCTTGCGACCTTTTAATAAAGGTTGTTCTAAATTATTTGGGGGCAATTGCTTTTTTATTGATGCGTTGTTTGTTGTTTAATTGAAAATTTTTATTTATTGTGTTTTCACACTGGAAACGAGGGGACACCCTTCGGGAAAAGGGGGAACAAGAAAATCCGACAAAAATCGACATTTCCCCCTTTTCCCTACGGGTTTCCCCTCGTGCTCCCTTTCCCCTCTCCCTTTTCCCCTTTTGTCGATTTTTCTGAGCTTTCACGTCATAGTATTTGCTCGCTTTGCGAAGGTCAGCGGTTTTTCCCTCGGTAGAGTACGGATAGCGAGTCACTTGATTGAACGCACTCGCTCTTGGAAAGTCGCTCATTTTGTCGCCGCGCTCTCCTATTGGTAGGACGGGCGCTTTATTCTTGATCGGCTGTCGCTTGTTTTGCCGCCGCGTTCTCCTATTGGTAGGACGGGCGCTTTTTTCGCGGACAGCCCTTTGCTTATCCAAATAGCTCCCGCTTATTTTCGCCCACATAAACGAAAACCCCTGCAATCAGCAGAGGTTTCTTTTTTTAACTGCAACCCAAACCCAACGACCAACGGAGCGCGGCGACAAATTCCAATCCCCCCGCCCCACGCTTAACGGAGCGCGGCGACAAAGTGAGTGTATAGCAAGGTGTGAGTGCGTTCAATGAGGCAGCGCGCTATCCGTATTATAAGGAGGGAAAAACCGCTATCCTTCGCAAAGCGAGCATAGGCTAACGCATGAAAGCTC
>JBJFHP010000003.1:0-5997 GCA_051893715.1 Oscillospiraceae bacterium | reverse complement strand
AGTATGCTGACATCGTGTACAACGGTCAGTGGTACACCCCCCTGCGCGAGGCTATGGACGCATTCGTTGACAAGACCCAGGAAACCTGCACCGGCGACGTTAAGCTGAAGCTCTACAAGGGCAACATCATCAACGCCGGCGTTACCTCCCCGTACACCCTGTACAGCGAGGACTTCGCTTCCTTCGGCGAGGACGATGTTTACGACCAGAAGGATTCCGCAGGCTTTATCAACCTGTTCGGTCTGCCTATCAAGGTCAAGGCGCTGCTTGACGCGGAGAGAAACAAGTAATTTTCGGCAGATTTTCGGAGCGGAAAAGGCTCTCGGCTTTTTCCGTTCCTTTTATTTATTATTAAAGAATGTAAGAGGATATTGTTATGGCAATGATGTGGGCAGGAAGATTTTCCAAAGAGGTTGACAGCAAGGTAAACGCGTTCAACTCCTCAATTTCTTTTGACGCCAGAATGTACCGCCACGATATTCAGGGGAGCATTGCTCACGCGACCATGCTCGGAGAACAGGGCATAATAAGTATGAGCGACAGCCTTGAAATAATCGGCGGTCTTAAAGAGATACTTGCGGACATCGACAGCGGAAAGCTTGAGATAGACCCGAACGCGGAGGATATCCATATGTTTGTCGAGGCGGAGCTTACAAAGCGCCTTGGCGACGTAGGAAAAAGGCTCCATACGGCGCGTTCGAGAAACGATCAGGTTGCGCTTGACATACGCCTTTATCTGCGCGATGAGATCAAGGAGATAATCTCGCTCGTCACCGAGCTCACCGAAGCGCTCTGTGATATTGCCTCGGAGCACACCGAAACGATAATGCCCGGCTATACGCACCTTCAGCGCGCACAGCCCATTACATTCGGTCAGCACCTCATGGCATACGCGCAGATGCTCCTGCGCGACATCGACAGGCTCCACGATACCGCCCGCCGCATGAACGTTTCCCCCCTCGGGAGCGGAGCGCTCGCGGGGACAACATACAATATTGACCGCGCAAGAACAGCGGAGCTTCTCGGCATGACAGAGCCGATGGTCAACTCGCTGGACGGCGTTTCCGACCGCGACTTCTGCATTGAGCTCGCGAGCGCGCTTTCGATATGCATGATGCACCTTTCGAGATTTTCCGAGGAGATAATCATGTGGTGCTCGTGGGAGTTCAAGTTTATCGAGCTCGACGACGCGTTCTCCACCGGCTCGAGCATTATGCCGCAGAAAAAGAACCCCGACGTCACCGAGCTTATCCGCGGTAAGACCGCGCGCGTTATCGGCGACAACATGACGCTGCTCGCCATGATGAAAGGGCTTCCTCTCGCCTACAACAAGGATATGCAGGAGGACAAGGAAGCGATATTCGACGCGGTGGACAACATCAAGCTCTGCCTTACGACATTTATCCCCATGCTTAAAACAATGACAGTCCTGAAGGACAATATGCGCAACGCGGCGGCAAAGGGCTTCATAAACGCGACCGACTGTGCGGATTACCTTGTTAAGAAAGGGCTGCCGTTCAGGACTGCGTACAAAATAACGGGCGGGCTTGTCGCAATGTGCATTGCGAAAAACACCACGCTCGAAAATCTCCCGCTCGAGGACTACAAGTCGCAGTGTGAAACGTTCGGCGAGGACGTTTACAAGGCGATAAGCCTTGACACCTGCGTAAGGGAGCGCCGCTCATACGGCGGTCCTGCGCCCGAGAGCGTTGCGGCGCAGATAGAATACACCCGCAGAAAACTGGAGGAGCTGAACAATGGTTAAGGTTTATATCGACGGTCAGGAGGGCACGACCGGTCTTAAAATTCTCGAGCGCTTTAACGGAAGAAACGACATCGAGCTGCTCCGTATCGACGAGGACAAGAGAAAAGACCCCGAGGAGCGCAGAAAGCTCATCAACGCTTCGGATTTCACTTTCCTCTGCCTGCCCGACGCGGCGGCAATCGAGGCTGTTTCGCTTGCGGGAGATAAGGTGCGCATTATCGACGCGTCAACCGCTCACCGCACGAACCCCGAATGGGCATACGGCTTCCCCGAGCTTGATTTTTCTTTCAGGGACAAAATAGCGCAATCCATGCGGACGGCTGTTCCCGGGTGCTATGCGAGCGGCTTCGCTTCCATGGTCTATCCCCTTGTTAAATTGGGTATTCTCCCCACCGATTACCCCGTTTCCGTTCACGCGGTGTCGGGCTATAGCGGCGCGGGTAAAAAGGCTATCGCCGTATACGAAAGCCCCGACAGACCCGCCGACTTCGACTCCCCCCGTCAGTATGCGCTGACGCAGAATCACAAGCATCTCCCCGAAATGCAGAAAATATGCGGGCTTGACTACGCGCCCGCGTTTAACCCGCTCGTTTGCGATTATTTCAGCGGAATGGTGGTATCCCTCCCGCTGCACACAAGGCTGCTGTCCAAAAAATACAGCGCCGACGACGTGCGAAAGGCGCTCACCGAATATTACGAGAGCCGCAATTCCCATTTCGTAAGGGTAATGCCCGAGGGAGAGCCTGCCGACGGATTTATCGGCGCGAATAACCTCAGCGGCACGAATAATATGGAGATATTCGTCAGCGGAAACGAGGACAGGCTGATAATAAATTCCCGCCTCGACAACCTCGGAAAGGGCGCAAGCGGCGCGGCGGTGCAGTGCCTTAATATAATGATGGGCATTGACGAAAAAATAGGACTTGAATAAGGTGTATTGACATGGTTAAGTTTGAAGGATTTGAATTTATTGACGGCGGAGTTTGTGCCGCCGAGGGATTTACCGCCGCGGGAGTTATTGCGGGAATAAAGGCAGGTAACACAACAAAGCGCGACCTTGCGATGATATACTGTGCGGAGCGCTGTAAAACCGCCGCGCTTTACACCACGAACAAGGTAAAGGGCGCGCCGATAATCGTTACGAAAAAGCACCTCGAGGACGGCTACGCGCAGGCTGTTATCGTAAACAGCGGCAACGCCAACACCTGCAACGACAACGGCATTGAAATAGCCGAGGAAATGTGCGAGCTGACCGCGCAGGCGCTTGACATCGACCCGAACGACGTTGTTGTCGGTTCAACAGGAGTAATCGGGCAGAAGCTGAGCATCAAGCCTATAAAAATGGTTATCCCGACGCTTGCGAAGTCGCTCTCACCCAAGAAAAGCGGCGAAGCGTGCGAAGCGATAATGACCACCGACACACGCAAGAAAGAGGTCGCGGTCGAATTTGAAATTGAGGGCAGAAAGTGCCATGTCGGCGGTATTTCCAAGGGCAGCGGCATGATACACCCGAACATGGCGACAATGCTTGCGTTCATCACGACGGACGTTGCAATAAACGGAACGCTGCTCGAAAAGGCGCTCCGCAAGGTGAACTCCGTGACCTACAACATGGTAAGCGTCGACGGCGACACTTCCACCAACGACACGCTCGTGCTGATGTCGTCGGGTCTTGCGAAGAACCCCGAGATAGTCTGCGAGGACAAGAACTACGAGCTGTTTGAAAACGCGCTGTATGCCGTTATGATGAACCTTGCCCGCGAAACGGCGCGCGACGGCGAGGGCGCGACAAAGCTTATTGAATGCATCGTGAACGGCGCTCCCGACGAGAACACCGCAAAGATAGTCGCAAAGTCCGTTATCGGCTCCAGCCTTGTAAAGGCGGCTCTGTTCGCGGCGGACGCGAATTGGGGACGTATTCTCTGCGCGATAGGCTACGCACAGGCGGATTTCGACATCGACAAGGTTTCGGTCGAGCTCGCAAGCGCAAAGGGCAAGCTCACCGTCTGCACAAACGGCGCGGGTATCTCTTTCTCGGAGGAAGCCGCAAAGGAAATACTCTCCGAGGACGAAATAAAGATACTCGTCGATATCCAGAGCGGCGAGGGCAAGGCTATAGCATGGGGCTGCGACCTCACGTTTGAATATGTAAAAATAAACGCGGAATACCGCACATGATAAAGGGACAGGAAAGAGGACAGAAAATGCAGATAGATTACGACATAAGAGCCAATGTCATGATAGAGGCTCTCCCCTATCTTCAGGAATACAACAACAGGGTCGTTGTCGTTAAATACGGCGGCAACGCAATGACCAACGAAACGCTTAAGCAGGCGGTCATGAAGGACATTGTGCTTCTTTCGCTTGTGGGGATAAAGGTAGTTCTTGTTCACGGCGGCGGTCCCGAGATAAACGCCATGCTCAAAAAGGTCGGCAAGGAAAGCAAGTTCGTCAACGGTCTGCGCTACACCGACGAGGAAACCGTTGATATCGTTCAGCAGGTGCTCGCGGGCAAGGTAAACAAGGATCTCGTTCAGCTTCTTCACGGGCAGGGCGGCAAGGCGATAGGGCTTTGCGGTCTTGACGGAAACCTTATAAAGGCGGAACAGCTTGACCCCGACCTCGGATATGTCGGCGAAATAACCCAGGTTGACCCCAAAATAATAACAGACGCGCTCAACAACGGCTATATCCCCGTTATCTCGACAATTGCCGCGGGACCGAACGGCGAGGTGTTCAACATCAACGCCGACACCGCCGCAGCGCGTATTGCCGCGGAAATGAAAGCCGATAACCTCATTCTTCTGACCGACATAAAGGGTCTGCTTGAGGACAAGGACGACGACAGCACGCTCATAAGAACAGTCGGCGTTTCCTATGTACCTTATCTTAAAAAGCAGGGCGTTATCTCGGGCGGAATGATACCCAAGATAGACTGCTGCGTTGAGGCAGTCCGCCGCGGCGTCAAGAAAACCAACATCATAGACGGGCGCATTCCGCACTCCATACTTATCGAGCTTCTCACCGACATCGGCGCGGGCACGATGATAGTTCCGTAAGGAGGATAAAAATGGGTACTATTGAACAGTTCAACAGTTATGTCATGCCCTCCTACGGCAGGTATGACCTTGTTCTTGAAAAGGGTCGGGGTGAAACCGCCGTCGACGAGAACGGCAAGGAATACATAGACTTCGGCTCGGGCATCGGCACAAACTCCCTCGGCTACTGCAACGAGGACTGGGTAAGCGCCGTATGCGAGCAGGCGCACAGGATACAGCACACCTCGAATTACTACTACACCAAGGTTCAGGCGGATTTTGCAAAGGCGCTCTGCGAAACAGCGGGCTACACCGATATGTTTTTCGGGAACAGCGGCGCGGAAGCGAACGAGTGCGCGATAAAAATTGCGAGAAAATACAGCTTCGACAAATACGGAAAGGGCAGGCACAACATAATAACGCTTGTAAATTCGTTCCACGGGCGCACGCTCTGCACCCTTTCCGCAACGGGTCAGGACGTTTTCCACAACTACTTCTTCCCTTTCGTTGACGGATTTATCAACGTCGAGGCGAACAACATCGACGACCTGCGCGCAAAGCTTGACGATACCGTCTGCGCGGTAATGTTCGAGTACATTCAGGGCGAGGGCGGCGTAATGGCGCTCGATAAGGAATTTGTCGACGAGATATTCAGGCTCTGCGCCGAAAAGGACATTCTCACCATCGCCGACGAGGTTCAGACGGGCGTCGGGAGAACGGGAATGTTCCTCGCGGGGGACAATTTCGGAAGAAAGGCTGACCTCACAACGCTTGCAAAGGGGCTTGCGGGCGGCGTTCCTATCGGTGTATGCCTTTCGGGTGACAAATGCGCAAGGGTACTCACGCCCGGAACGCACGGTTCCACCTTCGGCGGCAACCCTATCTCCTGCGCGGGCGGGCTTGCCGTACTGAAAAAGGTAAATACACCCGGTTTCCTTGATGAAGTGGCAGCAAAGGGCGCCTATATCCGCGAGAAGCTCCTGACCTCAACGGAGGTTAAATCGGTCAGCGGAATGGGTCTGATGATAGGCATTGAGCTCAACAGCAAGAAAGCGGGCGACATCGCTAAGGCGGCGCTTGAAAAGGGGCTGCTGCTGCTGACGGCAAAGACAAAGGTACGCCTGCTCCCGCCGCTGACAATAACCTATGAAGAAATAGACAAGGGGCTTGCGATACTGCTTGACCTTCTTAACG
>JBJFHP010000002.1:0-6012 GCA_051893715.1 Oscillospiraceae bacterium | reverse complement strand
TGGTGGCTCAAAATTTTTTTAGCAAGTGGATCAGTTTTTTCTTGACAAACGCATAATGTTAAGGACGTTTGTATCTGGTATTCCGAAAATCTTCCCGACGAATATCTTGGATTTATGTTTCTCGTGGATAATTTGAGGGATAAGTATATATTATTGCGACTGTTCCGGAATGCAGGGAGGGTTAAGCGAGGTTCAGTTTGAAGATAAGCCGCCCTATATTCCGGAAAAAGTAAAACTGAGTAGGGAAGAAGCTGAATTTTATTCATCACAATGGCAGAAGCTCCGAAGTGAAAACGCCGATTTGAGAGTTGTAAAAGATGGAAAAATTATCTCGGTGAAATATGATTCATACGATGATAAATTCTTATCTGAACTAAGTGCAGAGCCCCAAAGAGCTGTTGATGTAATAGGTGAAATTTATAGTCGGTATTTCTGCGATCAGAAGCTGCTGGCATTTGTATATGTACGGATTTGCCGGTTGATCGGAGAGGGCAGAATACTTGAAGCGGAAAAATGCAAGAATGATTTCTCGAGGTCAAAAATATGTCTGAATACGGACAGATAGGATAATATTAAAGGCACTCACCACCGCGGTGAGTGCCTTTTGCATTATCCTGCTTATGCCGTCATTCAATATTCAGCGTCAGCCGGGGATTAGCTTCGGCGCTGTCATAAAGGACGCGCAGAAAGGATTCCGCCTTTTGCTCGCCGAGGTTCTCCGCGAGCTTTTCGGGTCGCAGAACCGTTATTTCCGCCTCGGCGTCGGTCAGGCAGTCGTACAGCGCGTCAAGGTTCATTCCGTAGTACCGCGGGAAGCCAAGCTCCTCCGAAAGGAGCCTGTGAAGCTGCTCCGCGGTGCGTATCTCTGCGGCGTTGATGGTCAGCTTTGTCATGTTATTCCTCCCCGTAAAGAAGCGTGAAGCTTTCGTAATGGTCGTCGGTGTAATAGATAAGCCCGTCGTTCGAGAATACTATGCGCTTTGCGCCGCGGCTGTTCGCGCCGAGGGTGTCAATGTCGCATTCGGTGTAGGTCCTGCCGCTCTTTTCGGGGAGCAGCCCCTCGTAATTGCCGAAGCGGTTCCCGCCGATGCATTTCCCCGGGGCGTAGGGCTCAAGCGAGCCGCCGTTCCACCCCAGCTCCTGCGCCTGCTTTTTTGTGATGAAATTCTCGGGGAGGTGCCCGTAAAGGTGAATGTACAGCGCAACGTCGTCGCGGGTCGTGTATACCCCGTCCTCGGTGACGGTGAGCCATTGCTCCGTATCCTCGGTCGCGGGGGTATTGTCGGGCGTATCGCCCGCGATGCCCGTGTCGCCCGTATCGCCCGTAACGTGTGTTTCGCCCGTTCCTGCGGGGTCGGTCGAACCGGCTGTTTCCGCTGTATTTTCTGTGTTACCTGTGCCGGCTGTTTCTCCCGCGTCGGTTGATACAACGGCTTCGCCCGTGTCGGAGATATCGGTCAGGTCGGCTTCGGCGGTCGCCGATATTGACGTCGGGGCGGTCGTTGACGAATTTGCCGCGCCGGACGGCGAGGGCGCGTTATTTGAGCAGGCGGCGGTAAATAACAGCATTCCCGCCGCGGCAAGCGTTAATATGAGCTTTTTCATTTTAATGTTCCTTTCCGTTTTTTTATATGATAGCATTTTTCGGGCGAGTTGTCAATCTCCTCGGCACGAGGTTCGTGCTAAAATATTATGGGAACGCGGCTGTTATGCGATTTGCGAAAATCAACAAAAATTTATGCCGGTGGGGTTGAAAATTTTGATAAAATATAGTATAATATTGTTAAGTATAATTATAAGCAGGGGGGCGAACTGCAAATGGACGTTTATATGGCAAGACAGCCGATATTTGACACCGATAATAATGTGTACGCATACGAGCTTCTGTACCGCAGCAACGGCGAGCAGAACTGCTATAACGGCACGAACGCGGACGAGTCCACCGCAGACGTCGTAACGAACGCGTTCTTCGGGCTTGACGTGCGCGATATAATCGGCAGCAGCAAGGCGTTCATAAATTTCACCGGCAATCTTCTCAAGCGCGGGATACCTAAAATGATCTCTCCCGATATCCTTGTTGTCGAGGTGCTTGAAAATCAGATGATGGATCAGGACACTATCGACGCCTGTCACGAGCTCAAGGAGCGGGGCTATACGCTTGCGCTGGACGATTTTGAATATGACAGCAGCTACAGCGAGCTTTTTCAGCTTGGCGATATCGTCAAGATAGATTTCCGCACGCCGCAGCGCTCTATCGAAGAAACGGCTTACGTCTGCCGCTACTGCAACAAAATAATGCTCGCCGAGAAAATTGAAAATCAGAGCGAGTATGAATATGCAAAGCGCTTGGGCTGCACGTTCACGCAGGGCTATTATTTCGCGAAGCCTACACTTATGTCGAAAAACAGCATTGCGCCGCTGCCGATGAATTTCATGCAGATAATGCAGCTCGTTTCATCTCCCGAGCCCGAGATAAGCGATATCGTCGAGGTCATTTCGCGCGATACCGCTATGTGTCAGCGGCTGCTGCGGCTTATCAACTCGGTTTATTTCGGGGTCAGGAACAGGGTCAGCACGATATCTCAGGCGCTTGTCATTCTCGGACTGGATTATCTGCGCGAATGGGTGTACCTCATGGGTATGCAGAGGGTGACCAGAAACGACAACGTTGAGCTTATGCGCCTTTCGGTGCTCACCGCGAAATTCTGCAAGCGGCTGGCAAAGCTTATCCCCGACGCCGCGCGCGAAAGCGACTCCTATTACCTCATGGGACTGCTTTCCATGGTGGTATACGGCGGCGAGAGGGCGCTTAATCAGGCGCTGGAGGAATTTCCGCTCACGCAGAACATCAAGAACGGGCTGCTGCGCAAGGGCGGGCTTTACAGCGACGTTTTCGAGATGTCGGACGCTTTTATACGCGGCGAATGGGAAAAGTTCGACGCGATCGCGGAGCGCTATTCCCTCGACAAGGCGACCGTATCCGACGCGTTCCTTTCCTGCGTAAGGGAAAGCGAGCGCATGAAAATGCTGTAACGCGGCGGTAACGGCGGTAACATTATAATAATATTAAACGAACGGCGGGGAATGTAAATGGCTTTTTTTGCGGACGAGATAGACAGCTGCCTGTGGGACTGCCTCGGCAGTACCGATAAAAAAATCGTTCTTTACGGAATGGGCGACGGCGCGGAGAAGATAAAATCCGTCCTCGACGGGCTCGGAATACCCGTCGCGGATATTATGGCGAGCGATGAATTTGTGCGCGGTCACAGCTTTCTCGGTTACCGCGTGAAAAAGCTTTCGGAAATAGAGGAGCTTTACGGGGACGACTTTATCATACTCGTCTGCTTCGGCTCGCAGCTGCCCGATGTCATGGAGCATATCCGCGATATCGCGCGGCGGCATGAATTGTATGCGCCGAATGTTCCCGTTGTCGGCGACGGGCTTTTTGACCTTGAATATCTCCGCGCGCACAGGGACGAGCTTGAAAAGGCTTACAGGCTGCTGGCGGACGAGAAGTCGCGGGAGGTCTTTGAGAACATTATCCGCTACAAGCTGAGCGGCAGGCTTGAATATCTTGAGGCGGCGGAGTCGCCTGCGGAGGAGAAGTTCGACCTTCTCGGGATAGGCGCGGAGGAGGTATATGTCGACCTCGGCGCTTACAATGGAGATACCATTGTGGAATTGCTCAACGAAACGGATATGCAGTTTTCCAAAATATACGCCATGGAGCCCGACGCGAAGAATTACCGCAAGCTGAAAAGGCGGCTCTATATGATAGGCTCGGAGCTGCTCGAGGCGTACAACTGCGGCGCATGGGACGAGGACACCTCCGTCACGTTCAGCCTTCGCGCGGGGCGCAGCAGCAAGGCAGTCCCCGCGGACGGAAGTCCGCTTAACCCCGCGCGCTTCCGCGAGGTTAAGATGATGAAAACGGACACAATGCTGCGCGGCGGCAATGCTACTTATATTAAATATGACGTCGAGGGCAGCGAGGAGCGCGCGCTTCTCGGCTCGGCGGAAACTATCGCGCGGTGCAGACCGAAGCTCAATGTCGCGGTTTACCACCGAAACGAGGATATGTTCGCGCTGCCGCTGCTGATAAATAAGCTTAACAAAAAATACAGGATATATCTGCGGCACCACCCGTATATACCCGACTGGGACACAAATCTTTACTGCGTTTAAGGAGCGGCTATGAAATTTGTTATCGGAATAATTCTTGTAGCGCTGCTGATAGGCGCGCTGGCGGCGTATCTGATACTCATGCTTAACGCGCACGACATGGTTTTCTGCGGGGACATCAAGGCGGAAACGGGCTCGGGCGCGGCGGTAACAAGAGTATATACCACCGACCTTAACGCGGACGAAACTCTGTCGGAGATAGTGCTCGCGATGAGCAATTCGGACAGCGCAACGGTGTCGGAGGAGGAGCTGACGCAGATACTCGCGACATATCAGAACATAATTTACGCCCCTGTTTTCACGGTAAAGCTGGAGCAGGCGGACGTCAATACATTCGTGCTTTCGGGCAGCGTTTACAACGGCGTCGACGAGAACGGCGAGCCCGTTTCGGCGGACTTCCGCTATAATAATCTCGGGCTGACGCTCGGCGTTGCGAACGGGACCGTGCTTGCGGCGCAGAACGTTTATCCCGCCTCGGAGAGCGGCGAGGAGGAGTTTGTCGAGCGCAGCAAGGTCGTTGACCCGATAATAACCGACGGCGGCAAGGCGGCTTCCTTTGCTTTCAGGGACTGCGACAGCTTCCGCGTCGTTTTCACGCAGACGGGGGAACTGCCCGCGGCGGTCACTCTGGCGTACACCTATGATGTCGACGCGGTGAGCATGATGGATTTCACGGGCGTTAACGACGCGGTTTTCGGAATGACCGTTACCGTTGCGTATGACGATTACGGTATGCTTGCCCCGGAGGTTAAGATAGAGCGTATACGCATTGCGGAGGAATAAGCGCCATTTTATCGCGGGCAGCTTGTCCGCGATTTTTGGTGCTGAAATTTTTTGACTTAATTTGGTTATTTTAATATATTGACTTATTAAAGCTTATCGGGTATAATATAATATAGCCGCATTGTCGGATTACGGTTTGTCAAAAAAATGAATATTGAATAAAGAATAATGAATAATGAATAATGGTGGTATCGGCTTCGCCGATTGTTATAATAAATGAGATTATACCTCACTTTTATCTGTGCCCGAAGGGCACACCACATTTATTCACTGTTCACTATTCATTATTCATTAAGATAAACCATGTTTTCAGGGTTTATCGACAGTCTGTAGCCGCATTGTGGCTGAATTTAACCGCGAAAAACGAAAGGAGTATCACCAAATGTCTTTTTCAAAAGGAAAAGCCGCTGTCAGCGCGCTGCTGTGCGCGGGAATGGTGCTCGGCATGACTGCCTGCGACGAGGCTGCGCCCGTTAACTCGGGAACATCTTCCGTACCGCAGAACACTACCGCGACAACAACTACAAATACTCTCGACGACGACATCAATAACCCTGTTGATATTGATCAGTTCGTTGACAACACAAAGACCCTTGATAACCCCAACCTTGTTTATTTCAGCCACTACGACGCCCGCGTCGCAGGCGATATCAAGCCGGGCGTCAAGCTGTTCGAGGAAACCTACGGCGGTCAGATAGACTATGTTAACGTTGCGTGGGCTGAGCGCTTCGACAAGCTCCAGACGCTTATTTCCAGCGATGAGTCGCCCGACCTTGTTGATAAGGAGGACGCTTCCTTCCCCAGCCTTATGGCTAAGAATGTTTATGAGGATCTTTCGAGTTACATAGACCTCTCCCAGCCGCAGTGGAACGGCATTGAAACGCTTGTCGACAACTACGAATGGAAGGGCAAGCACTATTACTACCCCTTCACCGTCAACGCGCTCCCCAACGTGCTTCTCTACAACAAGACGCTGTTCGACAAGTACAGCCTTGACGACCCCCAGATGCTTTACGAGGAGAACAACTGGACATGGGATACCTTTAA
>JBJFHP010000001.1:0-1604 GCA_051893715.1 Oscillospiraceae bacterium | reverse complement strand
AGGATATCCTCGAAATATTCAAAAACACCGCCCACAGACTGGATATTCAGACTGCGGTGGAAATCGGCGAACTTGTGCCGGTGCGCTGCATACGAATACATACCAACATTGACCTCACCAAAGTGCGCTTTAACAGCGTTCGGTACAATATCCGCGACCTTGAAAGCAAGATTTATGTTCCCGAACGGAACACGCTGATCGTCGATACATTCATGGATTATGTCGTGACAAAGCGCACGGTTATTTTCTGTGCAAGCGTAAAGCACGCGGAGCAGATCGCGGCTATGATACGCGAGCGCGGAGTATCTGCCGAAGCGGTTTCGGGCGGCATGAGATCCTCCGAGCGCAAGGAATATCTCGCGAAATTCGCAAAGGGCAAGATAAAAGCGCTGTGCGCCTGCGACCTGCTGAATGAGGGGTGGGATTGCCCCGAAACCGAGGTTCTTTTCATGGCGCGTCCCACAATGTCAAAGGTGCTTTACACACAGCAGCTCGGCAGAGGAATGCGGCTTGCCGAGGGCAAGGAGTGCCTGCTGGTGTTCGATTTTGTGGACAACGCGAGCCAATACAATATGCCATATTCAATGCACCGCCTGTTCAAGCTGAACGATTACCGCGCGGGAAAGCTGGTGCTTGGAAAACAATCGGACAGAGCGGCTGACGACGCGCTTTACGCAAGGGGCGAAAAGCCCGAGGTCATTGTAGATTTCCCCGTCAGCGCAACGGATTATGAAGCCGTTGACATCTTCAACTGGCAGGAGGAAGCCGCGGGAATGCTGTCGCAGCTTGAATTAGTCCGCAGGGTTAACGTGCAGGAGGGCGCGGTTCAGAGCAAGATTGACAGCGGCGAGCTTATCCCCGACCTTATCGTTCCGATAAGCGAGCACAGGGTGTTCAAGTATTTCAAGGAGGAAACGCTTGCTGCGGCGGCGGAAAAATTCGGCTGGGAAATCATCACCGATGATAACCGAAAGCGGTTTTTCATTGATATGGTGCGCAGAATGGACATGAGCTACTCCTACAAGCCGGTGCTGATGAAGGCGATCCTGCAATACGCCGACGCAAAGGGCAGAATAAAGCTTGACGATATTGTTGCATATTTCCGCAGCTTCTACGAGCGCCGCCGCGAACAGGGGCTTGTCGTGGAAAAACCGAACAGCATTTATGCAAGAGGCGGCTGCACAGACAAGGAAATTCAGCGGAACATCCTCGCAAACCCGTTCAAGCGTTTTGAGGATATGCAAATGCTTCGCCACACAAAAACGCTCGGTATCGTTGAGGTGGAGCCTACCGTGTGGAAAGCTCTGACCGAGGAGGAAAAGTCGGAAATAGCGGAGATTTGCGACAGGAAGCTTGGGGAGTATTACGCAAGATTTATTTAACAAACGCTGCCGGTGCGGAAAACCGTACCCTTTTCGGGCACTGGAGGAGTTTGCTGCTTATCAAAAACTTGCTGAAGCAACGGGCATAGGTGGATCTGTTCCGATATCGGGAACAATCCGGTTATGGCAAAGCTAACCCTGACGATTGATATATGGATAAATAAATTGCCCCCGAAATCACGCGGATTTCGGGGGTTATCTTATGCGCTCATTTCTCATCGG